>JAFEBT010000011.1 GCA_018242545.1 Pseudomonadota bacterium | reverse complement strand
TAATCCTTTGGAAAGACTCAACAGAGAAATTAGGCGCAGGACTAACGTTATTGGAGTCTTTCCAAACGATGCTTCTTTCATTTGTGAATAAGAAGGGTATTTAAGATTTTTAAATAGCCCTTTTAATTTTTTTTCCAAACTATTTGAATTTTTCATGTAACACTTCTTAAAAAAAGGATGAATATTTTTAAAATCTGTTTGACAGCAGAAGCTTCCCTCTCTTTAACTAAAAGAAACTTTGTTGTTTCGTGTGAAAATGGTGTTTAATAACATATGCCTTTTGCTGAGTTAGGGTTAAGTGCCCCCCTTATAAGTGTACTTGATAAAGTTGGATTCAAAACTCCAACAGATATTCAAAAACGAACTATTCCGGTTCTTCTTGAAAAACAAGATGTTATGGGATGTGCGCAGACAGGTACAGGAAAGACAGGGGCATTTTTATTGCCTTTAATTGAGTTATTGTCTCGAAAACGTGGTCGTGCACGTATGTCACGCGCTCTTATTTTAGAGCCAACACGTGAACTTGCAGCTCAAGTGTTAGAGTCTTTTTCAACATTATCAGGATCTTTTAAATTATCTGCAGGCTTGATTGTGGGAGGCGAAGGGGCTTCTGAGCAGGAAAAAAAGTTAGATCAAGGCGTTGATGTTATTATTGCAACGCCGGGGCGTCTTCTTGATTTTATTGGAAAAGGCCGGCTTCTTTTATCTGATATTCAATTTTTAGTCATTGATGAAGCAGACCGTATGCTTGATATGGGATTTATTCCAGATATTGAAAAAATTGTCTCTAAACTTCCGTCAAAGCACGTAACGGCCCTTTTTTCAGCAACCATGCCGCCCTTAATTGAAAAAATAGCTTCAGAATTTTTACATAACCCAATTGAAATTCGTGTCAATGCACCCTCTTCAACAGCGCATACCGTAACACAATGGTGTGTCCACCTAGATCTTAATAAGAAAAAGACGCCAACTGCAACGATTAATGCTGAAAAACGAAAAATTTTAAGGCATCTTTTATCTTCTCAAAATATTGAAAGAGCTGTGATTTTTTGCAATCGTAAAAAAGATGTTGATTATTTGTCTAAATCTTTAAAAAGATATGATTTTGATGTTGCAGCTCTGCATGGAGATATGCCCCAAAACAAACGCACTGAAACTTTAGATCTGTTTAGAAAGGGCGATGTTAAAATACTCATTGCATCCGATGTGGCTGCGCGTGGACTTGATATTGAAGACATAACCCATGTGGTGAGTTTTGATGTTCCTTTTAATTCTGAAGATTATGTTCATCGCATTGGCCGAACGGGACGAGCTTCGAGAAAAGGAACATCTTATTTATTTGTGACACAGGATGATCAGGAGCTTCTTAAAAGTATTGAAGCACTTACAAATCAGAAAATTTCTCCTTTTAAAATAGACAAAGTTATTGAAAAAGAAGATCCTCATAAAGCTCAAAATTCCCTTTCAAAGAAGCACCCTAGAAAAGAAGATCTCGGCTCTTCTCAACATAAAAAAGAAATAAAAATGCATGAAAACACTTCAGAACGTTCTTTGAAGAATTCTTCAGAAATTAAAAATGAAAAAATTATAGGATTTGGAGATGAAATTCCTGTGTTCATGAAGAATGGACTTCCTGCATCAATCTTAGCACGTCTTCAACAAAATGATCGCAAAAGCCAACGTTATGGCGAAGTCGAATCATAAGATTCCATAAATTAATACGTCACTTTTGTAAGATAAAGACCATAAGGGGGCGCTGTGGGTCCTCCTTTAATACGATCTCTTGCTTCTAATGCTGCTTGAACATCGAGCGGCGTCCATTTTTTAAGCCCTACAAGAATCAGTGTTCCGACCATGTTTCGGACTTGATGATGAAGAAAAGACTTTGATTCTACCCAAATGTTTAAAATATCCCCTTGTCTTTGAATCTCAAGCTTATCAAGCGTTTTGAGAGGGGAGTTCGCTTGGCACTCTTTTGCCCGAAACGTCGAAAAATCATGCGTTCCGAGTAAAAAATTTGCGCCGCGTTGCATACTTTCCTCATCTAAGTGAGCAGGAACGTGATGGACACGATTTCTCTCAAGAGCAGGAGGAGATCGATGGTTAAAAATACGATAGAGATAAGAGCGTTTTTGTGCTGAAAAGCGTGCGTGAAACTCATTTGATACTTCTTGCGTATTCAAAATAGAAATTGCAGTGTAAGGCAAAAGATCTCGTAAGTGTGCGTTTAAAGCGTTACAAAGGACGAAAGGGGGATAGTTTTTAGGAAGATCAACATGACAGACTTGACCAAGTGCATGGACGCCTGCATCTGTGCGCCCTGCAACTTGCAGAGTTGGAAAAGAAGTTCCTATAAGACGCAAAATTGCTTCTTCCAAAATCCCCTGGACTGAGAGACCTTCTTTTTGACGTTGCCATCCGACAAAGGGTGTTCCATCATATTCCAATACGATCTTATACCGATGCATCCGATATGTCTTTCAAAAAAGTGCCTTGTTCTATTGGAAAACCCCTTAGGAAATCAGAAGCATTTAAGACTTTACCCCCTGGGCGTTGCAGTTTGAGAGGAAGAAAAGCTGTTTGTTCACCACATTGTATTTTAAAAGGGGAAAGGCTCAAAACTTCTCCAATGGTGCCGTGTGAAGTACTGATTTCTGCCGCTGATTCTAACACTTTTAGGGTCATTCCCTTAAAATTAAAAAATGTTCCAGGCCAGGGCGTAAAAGCGCGTACTTTTCTTTCTAAAACAAAAGCTGACTGTTCAAAATTGAGCAAACCGTCTTCTTTTAAAACTTTAGGGGCATAAGTAACATCATCGTGAGATTGATTTTTTGGAAAAAGTTTTCCTTCAAAAAGCCCGGAAAGGCCATCTAAAACGAAAGGGCCCCCCATTTTTGAGAGCTTTTCAAAAAGTGTTTCGCTTGTTTCTTGAGGAGAAATAGGAATTCGCGTCTCAAGAAGAATGGGACCCTCATCAAGTCCTTCTGTCATTTTCATCAATGTAAGACCTGTATGACGATCACCGGCTTCAATGGCTCTTTGAATTGGTGAAGCGCCCCGCCATCTTGGGAGCAGAGAAGCATGAATATTAAGGCATCCGAACGATGGCGCATCTAAGATGGTTTTTGGAAGGATAAATCCATACGCAACAACAAGGACGACTTTAACTTGATGCTCACGAACAAGAGATAGAAATTGATTTTGGACGTCTTCAGATCGAAAAGAAGAAGGTGTGTAAACGGGAATATTATGTTTTAAAGCAAGCAAATGTAAGGGAGAAGGCTGAACATCATATCCGCGGCCACAAGGTCTAGGAGGATTCGTATACACGGCGGCAATTGAGCACTTTTTGTCAAGAAGAAAAGAAAGAATTTTTTCTGAAAAAGTGGGTGTGCCCATAAAAATAATGGGAAAATGAGAAAAATCTACCATCGAACTGAAGAATGATATTTTTTAAGGCGGTTATTAACTTGTTCACGTTTGACTCTTGAAAGATAATCTATAAAAAGAATACCATTTAAATGATCAACTTCATGATGAATACATTTTGCAAGAAGTCCTTGCGCATGAACTTCATGGGATTTACCGTTTTCATCTTGATACCGAAACAAAATTTCTTGAGGTCTTTCTACATATTCATAAATTTCACCTGGAACAGAAAGGCATCCATCTCGAAACCGGACCATTTCGGGAGACGCTTTTAAGATTTCAGGGTTAATAAAGGCGCGCGGATCTTTCGGAAGATTATCTTCTCCTGACTCTAAATCCATCACCACGACACGTTTGTGAATCCCAATTTGAGGTGCAGCAAGCCCACATCCTTGAAAATTATACATTGTATCAAGCATATCCTGAATGAGCGTCTTAATTTCTTTGTCAATGCTGGTTACAGGTGAAGAGGTATCCCTAAGACGCGGGTCAGGGGCGCTTAAAACAGATCGAATCATAAAGGTCCTCAATAGATAAATAAAATCGCATAAAAAGCTTAATTTAATTTACCAAAAAAAAATATGAAAGTCCAGGTCGGTCCTAATTGGTAACTCAATATTTGATAGAAAAAAAGAACATCCACCATAGAGATTTCATAAAAATTGAAAACTTTATAAGAACGAATAGGTAGTCTTGTTTAAATTATAGAAGTAGGCTTTTTAGAAACACCAATGTAGCATTCATATATGCCAACCTGATAAATTACAACTTATGGACTTTATAAAGTCGTTTCTGATAAAAGAGGTTGAATAACTTTATCCTTTTTGTAATACTTGTAATACTATATTAAATAACTTATATACAAGCTTTTTAAGAAGATCCTTTTTTTAAACCATGCTATTTTATGAAAAAATAAAATAGCTTAAAAAATTAAGGGAAATTAAGATGCTACAAAAATCTACATACTGCGTTAAACAGGTTATAAAGGAGATTTTAAATGACTTTAACAGTACGCCTAAAAGCAGACTTAGAAAAACGGCTCAATAAACTTTCAAAGAAAACACATCGATCTAAATCCTCTTTTATGGTTCAGGCTCTTGAGGAATATTTAGCAGATCAAGAAGATTATTATGACGCTTTAGATAGAAAAATGAGACTTGATAAGGAAATTGATAAGCCAATTTCTTGGGATGATCTAAAAGCAGCTTCTGGATTAAGATAAGATGACTCAATTCTGTTGGAAAATAGTTTTCTCTCCTGTTGCAGAAAAAGAATTCAGAAAACTTGATTTTGTTGAAAAAAAACGTATTTCAAAATTCCTTGAAGAAAAAATTATGGTGGTAGATGACCCTAAAATATTTGGAAAAAAATTGACAGGACCTTTAGAAGATTTTTGGCGTTTTCGAGTTTGTAATTATCGTTTAATTGTTGATTTTATACCTCATAATTGGACAATAAGGATTCTTAAAATAGCTCATCGTCGTGAAGTTTATATGTCATAAGCTTTTTAAATTATATATGAACTGATTTTTTCTGTTTTTGAGTTTTATGGGTGAACGGTCTCTAAAATTAGAATTTTCGAGACTGACTTGCCAAACAAACTCGAGAAGAATATTCTCAAAATCAGAAGACAAGGTTTAAATTTTCAGGATTTTATGCGTTGGGGAAAATTCCAATATAGATCTCAACAATTGCGTGCTGAGCGTCTTGCGTGCGTTCATCATAAAGCTCAAAGTCTGTTTTATAAGCTCGAACGCCGCCTAATTCTGCAGGTGACATCTTCCAAATGGCTTGCCACATTTGGATAACAATGTCTGGCATAGGACCTGGGGAAGATGTGAACTTTACGTAAGATCCTCCTTGAATGATTAAAGAGCTGAGCTCAAGGGGAGAAATTTCATTTTTGGGAACTTCGAGTCCAAAAAGGTAATCATAAGCTCCTTTATCCTCATTTTCATAATGAGAATAAGAAGAGATCTGGTGGTTTAAATTTTTAGGATGAGGAATTTTATTTGGAATATTTTCTAGCCAAAATTTTTGAATCAAAGGCCCGATTTTTGCTGTGGCGGGATTAAATTCATCTTTGGTTGAGGTTCTTACTTTGAGCCCCATAATTTCGAAAGGCTCTAAGGTAACAATTTCTTGTTTCATGAAAAATTCCTCCGACTAAAAAGAAAATTAAATTTCAAAGCCCTTATCTTTCATCCAAGCATCGTCAACAAATTTCGTGAGATAATTTCGAATTGCATCTGGAAGAATAACAAGACAACGTTGACCTTTTTTTAAGCTCTGCGCTGCTTTTAGAGCGGCCCAAGCAGCGGTACCAGAGGATCCTCCAACCAAAAGTCCTTCTTCACGGATAAGACGACGGGCCATTGAAAAAGAATCTTGATCATTTACTTTAATATACTGATCAACAAGGGAATTATCGAGAACGTCGGGAAAGAAGTCATACCCGATGCCTTCAACTTGATAAGAGTGAACACATGTTCCCCCTCCTAAAATAGATCCATAAGGATCCACGCCCACAATTTGAATTTTGGGGTTAACGGATTTTAATTTTTGAGAAAGTCCTGTGATGGTCCCTCCGGTTCCAACACCCAAGACCACCATGTCAAGATCAGGGCCCATATCGTCCAGAATTTCTTGAGCCGTATATAGAAAATGCGCTTTTGGATTAGATTCATTGCTGTATTGATCCAGGATATGGGCATTAGGGATTTCTGAAGCGAGCCTTTTTGCAAGAGAAATATGACTATCTGGATCATTATAAGCAGCTTCTGTCGGCGTGCGGTAAATTTTTGCGCCCAGAGCTTCTAACACGACAACTTTTTCATGACTCATTTTTTCGGGCATGGTCACGATGACTTTATACCCCTTTACGGCGCCAGCGAGAGCAAGACCTATTCCCATATTTCCTGAGGTGGCTTCAATGAGTGTATCACCAGGCTTGATGCGGCCTGATTTTTCAGCATCTTCAATCATAAGGTATCCGATTCTGTCCTTAACGGATCCACCGGGATTTAAAAATTCACATTTCGCATAAAGATCTGCCTCAAGATCTTTCCCAATATGAGAAAGTTTAACGATAGGGGTTTTTCCAATAGCGTCGATAATAGAGTCATAAAGCATAAAATTCTCACAAAGTTAGTCAATGACGTTTGATTTTTAATAACGTGGTTTAGAGATCTTGTCAAAGGAAAGCAAACAAACTAGGTTGAATTAAATAATTGAATAAAAAATCAAAATCATTGACACTAAGGAATGATAAAAAGAATGAACCAAATTAAAGTTTATACGGATGGAGCTTGCTCTGGTAATCCAGGTCCCGGAGGGTGGGGAGCGCTCCTTCAATTTGAGAACCATGAAAAAGAGATTTCTGGCTTTGAGCAGCTTACTACAAATAATCGTATGGAGCTTAAGGCTGCGATTGAAGCTTTAAAAATTTTAAAATACCCGTGTCAGGTGGATCTTTATACCGACTCAACCTATGTTCGAAATGGCATTATGCAATGGGTTCATAATTGGAAAATAAACGGTTGGCGAACATCAGATAAAAAACCTGTTAAAAATGCGGATCTTTGGGAAGAGCTTACAAATTTAGCAGAACGCCATCATGTTGTGTGGCATTGGGTACGGGGGCATGCTGGCCATGTTGAAAACGAACGGGTCGACTTGCTCGCACGAAATGCCATTCAAAAGCGTATTTAACCTTTCTAAAATGAAATTAATCAACCATAGAAGCATATGTGCTGCTTTAGCAATTTTTAGCTTCTTCATTTGCCTAGAAAGAAAAAGTCAGCTTTTTCTCTCTTAATATACAGGGTAAAGAAAGGAATTATGGGGAGGATAAAGGAGGGAAAAGGATATTTTATTAACGCAGTTGAGCAACACGGTAATGAAAAAGCGATTGTTAATTATGTAAAACATCAAAGGAAAGAGAAAAATTATGATTTGCTACTTTTTGAAACTCCACTTGTTTTTTTGTTCTAATAAAATTTAAGAAACTTATTTCTATGAAGATCAGCATTCATTTCAAATAAGGAGAAAAGACCGTTATGTCCTTCATAAGATAATCCTTAAGATTTAATGTATATAATGGCATTTTCATTATAAAAGAAGTTGCTGCTATGAGAGCATCTGGTAAAAGAAGTCTGTGAGTGCGATGAAACGTTCTTTTATAAGCACCTGCTTTTTTTGCAATTGCTTCCGTAATTGGACTAAATTCAAAAAAACTTAAGAATTCCTGAACCGTTTCTCTTTCAGTTTCATAAATTCCTGCTTCAATTTCAGCAACCGTTATGACAGAAATAACAAAAGTATGTTTCTTTTTAAGTTTCTTTAAAAAATCTCGAGCTTGTATTTCTCCTCTTAAATGATCAATTAAAACATCTGTATCAAAAAGGATAGGGCTCATTAAAAAAACCTTCTTTCTCTTTCACGCCATTCTTGACGATCAGGTTTTTCTATAGAAACTAAACATCCAAAACTTTTATCAAATACATCATCTGCTTCAGAAATATTGTTATGAGAAAGATAAAAATCTAAAGCTTCTCGAATAAAAGAAGACCTCGTACGTTTTGTTTGATGACATAAAACGTCGAGTGCCTTTATTTCAAAGTCACTTAAATAAATTTGAGTTCGATTCATAAGCCTTATCCTCTAAAATATACACCACATAGATAGTATAATACATTATTTTATGTCTTTTTCAATATCTTTAGTAAAAGAGTCAACAATTCCCGGAACAAGAAATAAGGAAGTGTTATTATAGAATTATGGACTCTTTCAAGCTTAAAAGTCTTAAAGTTTGTGATAAAATAATTAAGGCGGAAGAAGATGTTTTAGCTTAAATAAGCTCAAGCTCTTAAGAAGAGAAATTTACATGTTGTGTTAGCAATTTTTAAGCGGGGTTGGAGAGAAATATAAGCTTTCGTTCAAAATTAATTTTGAGCCCCTTTGATAAAAAGCCAGAATCTGTGAGAAGCATTTTAATTCTACTTTGATCAGCTTCAGAAAAGTCAGCTAATGTAATGAGATTAAACGTTGTGCTCGGATGTTTTGTAAAAAAACCCGCAAGATAAGAGATAAGTTTTTGCCATTGGTCTTCCTGCAGAACAGGAATTTGGGTTTCTCCCTCTGATGCATAGGTATGTCCGTCCATAAAATCCATGGTAAATTCTGTTAAAGATGAGGGTATGGCCTCTACAACATTTCCAAGAGAGCTTAAGGGCACGTAGGCTAAATTAAGATTAGAAAGATGACTCAGATTTGCAAACACTGGTAGTAAAGTCGCTAAGCAGGTATTCGTGGTTGCCTCATCCCTTAAAGGAAAAAGATTGTTATAATGAAAAGCTTGAAGATTTGTAAATTGAGGAAGCCATGTTTGAACAAATGCTAAAAATGGCTCAATTTCAGGACCTATGGGATTTAAATTGGACTCAAGAAGAGAAGATAAAAATGGCTCGATCCAACTCATCTTATTTTCTTGAAAGAGGATCAAAAGCATGCTGCAATAAGGAAAATCTGAGTTTCTTTGATGCGGATTGAAGGGATATTCTAAATCAAGATTATTTATAATATCTGGATGGCGTTTAAATGCTTGACGCATCACTTCAGTGAGGAGAGGATGCTCAGGGAGCAGGATTAAAGCTTCTAAAAGCTCCCCCGTAGAAGGCAATTCATCATTATTAAAAATAGAAAGGATGAGATTTTGGGCAAAGGGAATTAAACTTGGATGATGTGAATAGGCATATTTTATAAGGTCTATTTGATCTTTTAGGGCTGTTAAGTCCAAACTATGAACGAAATTAATTTGATCTTGCTCAGAAAAAACAGGAAGTTTTGTCTCTAAATGAGCAGAAGTTGTATAAGATCCTACGATTTCTGGAGGAAAGTGGCTGGGTAAAAGTGCTTGTTTTCTCCAATCTTTTGGATTGGGATATCGCTTAATATACCCATGACCAGGTTCTCCCAGCTCCATAACAAATTCAAAAGCTTCGACCCCCTCAATATGAAATACAATGGATCCAAACCAATCATTTTTAGAGGGGTAGTATTTCCATTCTTTTTTTGTCCAAGTAAAGGGAGTGCCTTTTTGTCTAAAAAGAGCACAAAGTCTATTAATTTCTCCACAAAGAGCTTCTTCATTGGCGTCAAAAGGGAGTGCGTCTTTGTGGTGTGGGTCATTTAAAACAGCACGCATGACATTTACACCATTGATAAGGCCGGGTGTGACTTCACAGTCATTGGGTTGTCCTTTACCTTGACTTGATTTTGAATAACGGATGTTTGGTAAATTTGAACACCGGGCAGCCCAATCATCTCTCTGGGCTTGAGAAAAGCCCCCATCATTTATATCTTCCTCAAGAATTTGACGCAAAGGGTTATCTTCAGAGAAAATATAAGTTGGGGGTAAGGGAGCTTCCTTTTGTGGAACATGTTTTAAGCCGACTTTTAAAGTATTATAAAAGAGAATTTCACAACAGTCTGAATACCTTACGCTCCCTTTATAACGGGTTTTATAATATCCCACAAAGGGCGGAATACGATTCTCATAGTCTTCATATCCTTGCGAAAGATAAGCAGCCATGGGCACATTCGAAAGATGTGTTTGAAGAGACTCAGGATCATTTCTAATGCCCCAATATTCTTCTTTTGAAAGGCTTGTTTTGGGCATTTTTACTTTTTTAAGAACATCAAGGGGCGTTCCGGTATAGCCATGGAGAAATTGTGCTAAGAAATCATTGCTATCGGTAGGATTGAATTTTTTCCAGAAAAAGATAAAAATAACACGCTGAACCACAGAAGAGGGAAGGGGGGTAGATGGGAGAATTTGTTCTTTTAAAGACGCGAGTAAAACCTCCACAAGGCGAACAGACTTGAATTTGGTTTTTTCTTTTTCATTTTTAAAGCGTGAAAGAACCATGGAAAGCTCTGTTTTTGATGTTCCAGTAAGAGCAGCTTGATAGGATTCAAGTTCATTATCTTCTAAAATTCCTTGCGCAAATAAATCTTTTTCAAGAGAACGAAGGCCTATCCTTTTCATGAGAGAAGTTATAGGAAAATCCCCAAAATGTTCCTTAATTTGTGATTCTTCTAATAGTAAAGGCAAAGCTTCTTCAAAAGATGTGGTAAGAACCATTTTAAATTCATGTAAAAGGAGGGAGAAATAGTCGTTTTGCAGATAGGTTTGGTAATCTTTTTCATCAAGAGGCTTTTTAGGATTTAAAATCTGATACGTCTTTAGCCTAAAAGAAAGGTCATCTTGTGTATCTTTTGGTTTTAAGAGATAGGTTTCCGTAAGATTTAAAAGCTGTCCAAGTTGATGGGATGTAAAATTAGCAACAGGGTCAGAAGATTGGTTTGGGGTTAAGGTTGTGTCATCTGGAGAGGGGAAAAAAATTTGCAGGAGAAGTGCAAGAGCCGTTTGAGGAAATTCCGAAAGTGTAGTGCACTGAGAATAAGGCGGATAGTTAGGATTTAAAAGAGGGCCTAAGTGAGATCTAAAACGAAGATTACTGATAATTTGAATGTTCCCTTGGATCCGAGAAGGTAAAAGATCAGGATTAAATTCTGGGGGAGAAGCCTGCTTTAAAGAGGTGTTAACATAATCATCTAAATTTTCTAAGGACAACCCGAAGGATAAAGAAGGGATATGAAGAATTGTAAATAAGAGAATTAAAAAAAGAAGGCGTTTCATTCTTAAAATTTTTCCTAAAAAGAAAATTAAAATATAGTTTTCATATCATAAAAGAAGAGCTAAATTCAAGAATTAAGGATTGAATCCTATCATAATTCATTGAAATTTATCATGAAAATTTCTCAATCTTTTCTTTCTTATCCCAGATTTGTATGTGTTTTTTAAAAATTAAAAAGAAGATTGTATTAATATTTGACTTTATGTATCCTGCCCTGTTTCGTTTTTAACTGCTCGATAGGACCTCAGATGATTTTCCAAAATAAGCTTTTTGCGCTTCGATTTTTTACAGCAGTTTGTATTAACCTTCTTGCAGGAATGGAAGTCGATCTTTTTGTGCCAAGTTTTCCGGATTTAATGCGGGTGTTTAATTTAACGCCGTTTATGGTTCAATTAACCTTAAGCCTAAACTTTATTGCTTATTGTATCTGTTCTCTTTTTACAGGAGCTTTGGGAGATCGTTACGGGAGACGCCCTGTTCTTTTATGGAGTATTTTTCTCTTCATTATTGGGAGCTTTTTATGCGTGGTTGCTCCCCATTTTTTTATCTTACTTTTAGGGCGTATATTGCAAGGGATTGGAATTGCAGGGCCTGCAATTCTTGGATATCTTGTCGTGGCGGATGAATGCCCTCTTGAGAAACAAGCTTCTCTTATGGGAATTTTAAATGGAATGGTAACCTTCGGTATGGCCTTTGCACCTGTTATTGGAAGTTACATAAATTTTTATTTCAATTGGCGCGCAAACTTTATAACTCTTTTGGGACTCGGGGTGATCGTGTTTGCAACTTCCTTTTGGGCTGTCCCTCAGAAACTTTCAAATCGAAATATTTCTCTTTCTCCAAAAGCGTATTTTCCTCTTTTAAGATCTTTTAAAATATGGATGTTTATGGGAGCCATTATTTTTTTCTGTGTTCCTTATTGGTTTTTTATTGGGATTTCTCCTCTTCTCTACATGGAAAATATGGGCGTTCCATTAAAAGAATTTGGATATTACCAAGGCTCAATTGCTCTGACATTCGGAATGATCTCTTTTACAAGTGGCCTTTTCATCAAATGGTTTGGAAAAAAAGTGTGTTTGAATGTAGGACTCGGGTTATTTTTTGTAAGTTCATTATTTTTATTAGGCCTTGCTTTTTTAGAAAAGCAAACACCCTTTATGATCACGCTTGGAATGCTTTTTTTAGCGGCTGGAATTATTTTTCCGGTCAATATTTTCTACCCAGATTTTCTTCATATTGTTGAGGATTCTAAAGCAAGAAGCGCGGCTTTATTTACATTTTTTAGACTTATAATGACGGCTTTTTTTCTAGAATTCATTAGCGCAATTTATGGGGGTAAGTATTTCTTAATTGGGATTTCACTGTTTCTCATGAGCTTTTTGGGTGTTTTTTTGAGCCTCGGTCTTATAAAGAAAAGGTGGGTTTCGTTTGAGGCTTAGAAAAGATTTTTCATTTTAATCAATTAGCCTGCCGTAAGATAGTCAAAGACATGACTGCGGTTAAAGAGAGCCAAAAGATTCCGAAGCTTTAAGCCACGTTCACTTAAAAGGTGCGGATCTTTTTCAAAAATAAAACGCGCTTCTTTTTGAGCTATTTCGAGAAGGTTTTTATGTTCATAAAGATCTGCAACTTTGAAAACGTCATAGCCACTTTGATGAACCCCTAAAAGATCCCCAGATCCACGAATCCTAAGATCTTCTTCTGCAATTTTAAATCCATCATTTGTTTCTCTTAAAATACTTAAACGGCGTCGTGCGATATCTGAAAGGGGCTCTGCATAAAGGAGAAGACATGTAGAGGCATCGCTTCCGCGTCCAACACGTCCTCTTAATTGGTGGAGTTGAGACAGACCAAAACGTTCTGCATGCTCAATAATCATAAGGCTCGCTTCTTTGATGTCAATACCAACTTCAATCACGGTCGTTGAGACAAGAACTTGAACGTTTCCATTTGAGAAAGCCGCCATTACATTTTCTTTCTCAGAAGGCTTCATCTTTCCATGTAAGAGACCCACTCGGGTTTCTCCAAAAACACGTTGAAGAGTTGAAAATCTTTCTTGGGCCGCTGTTAGATCAAGTTTTTCTGACTCTTCAATAAGAGGACAAATCCAATAAACACGTTGATTTTTTTCTAAAATGCGCGCAATACCATGAACCACCTCATCAATTCTACCCAAAGAAAGAACCCGTGTTATAATGGGAAGCCTATTTTTTGGCTTTTCATGGAGGATTGAGATGTTCATATCTCCAAAATTAACCAATTGTAAGGTTCTTGGAATGGGTGTTGCACTCATGGCAAGAATATCTGCGTGTGATCCTTTCTTAAAAAGTTTCAGGCGTTGCTCAACACCAAAGCGATGTTGTTCATCGACGATAACAAGACGAAGATCTTTAAACATAACATCATCTTCAAGAAGGGCATGGGTTCCAATAATAATTGATAATGTTCCTTCTTTAAGCCTGTTTTTAACCTCTTTTCCCTGTTTGCGCTGTGAAGAACTTCCAGACAAAATATCCACGGAAATCCCTAAAGCAGAAGCCCAAGGAACAATTGTTTTAAAATGTTGTTGTGCAAGGATTTCTGTTGGAGCAAGAAAGGCGACTTGCGCGTTTTGATCAATCATTTGAAGCGCAGCTAAAAATGAAACAATTGTTTTACCAGATCCGACATCTCCTTGCAGAAGACGTAACATGCGTTTAGAAGAGAATAGATCTTCCGATATTTCTTTGAAAACACGGCTTTGACAAGGCGTCAATTCAAAAGGAAGCGATTTTAAAAATTCAGGGATGCGTGTTGATAAAGGGGCAGACTGGCCAGGTTTTGTATAGGATGTTTGGCGTGAGAGAAGAAGGGTGAGTTGTTGGGCTAAGAGCTCATCGTAGGCTAATCTTTGGCGTGCAACAGAGGTGGGTAGGAAATCAGAAAGTTTGGGTGCGTGAAGAGTTTTAAGAGCATCTTTCCAAGAAGGCCAGGCCTGTTTCTTTAAAAATTCTGAAGTTAACCATTCTGATGTATCAGGAAGCATTTTAAGGGCTGTCTGGGCTGCAGCAGCAATAACTTTATTGGAAAGTCCTGCCGTGAGAGGATAAACAGGGAAAGACCCTTGAAAATCAGGAAGAGAAAGGGGAGATCCTATATAGTCCGGATGGTTCATTTGAAACTTTTTTCCATAAAAAATTGGTCGTCCACTCACAAGAACATCCTGAAAGAGCATTAATTTTTTTTGAAGGTATTGGAAATTGCTGTTAAAAAACATAAGATCAAATGAGCCCGTGTTATCTTTAACATTAACTTTAATAGGGCCTCCTTTCCGCGAGGGCCTTGAAATATGATTAACCTTTACAATAAGGGTGATAAAAGTATCTTCTTTAAGCATATGAGCGGATTTAAGGAAGTCGAAGATGCTTGGGAAGTAAAGACGTTCAACAATGCGATGGGGAAAAAAGAAAAGAAGATCTTGAAGTGAATCTCCAACAAGATTTTTAAGAAGGACACGGGTTCTTGGGCCAACACCAGGAAGAGATGATAAAGGGTATGTTATAAAGTTTTCCAGGATAAAACCTTTTTAAAAGAATTTCCATGAGATCATATCTCAAACATGAGGATAAAAACAAGATGACAGTTCTGTCTATTGAAGGGTTTAAAAATGAGTTTTTGCTAAAAATTCCAAAAGGAAGACGTCTTTTAGGAATTGATGTGGGGCAAAAACGCATCGGTCTTGCGCTTTCAGATCCAAGTTTTATGATTGCAACTCCTTTTAAAATTCTAGAAAGAAAAACGTTTGGAGAAGTTTCTCAAAAAATTTTAAAAATTATTGAAATGGAAGAAGTTGCTGCTCTTGTTGTGGGTATTCCCCTTGAAATGAATGGAGAAGAAGGAAGAGCTTCTCAATCCGTAAGGCATTTCGTTTATAATTTTCTAAAATTAAAAGATTTACCAGTTGTTTTTTGGGATGAGAGATTTTCAACAATTGCGGTCACACGGACGCTTCTTGATGCCGATTTATCTCGGGAAAAAAGATCTTTTGTTGTGGATAAAATGGCGGCAAGTTTTATTTTACAAGGGTTCTTAGATTTTTTGAGGAATCAATGAGTTTTTTTATTTTTACGGATTGTTGTGATTCATGAGGCATTAGAAAGAAATGGATGGAGAAAACTTAAGTTTTTATTGGGGAATTCCTTTTTTAGGGGTTTTGTTTTCTCTTTCTTTAGGTCCTTATGTATGCTCAAAGTTTTGGCATGATCATTCTGGAAAAGTTCTTGGACTTTGGACACTCGCTCTTATAATTGGCCTTAAAAGTTTTTCTGAAATTTCAATTTTTGAAAAAATTATAGAAACTCTTTTTCATCATTATTTTCCATTTATTATTTTTCTAGGTACTCTTTATATCCTTTCAGGAGGAATTTGGGTAAAGACAGAATTTCAAGCATCTCCTTTTAAAAACACATGTTTTCTCATGATAGGAACTTTTTTTGCAAGTATCATTGGGACAACAGGTGCTTTGCTTATTTTTATAAAGCCGTTTTTAAATGTAAATAAAGAAAGAATTTCAAAAAAACATCTTGTTATCTTTTTAATTATCCTCGTAGGTAATATAGGAGGATCCTTGACACCGCTTGGTGATCCGCCTCTTTTTTTGGGTTATTTGAAAGGAATTGATTTTTTTTGGGTGCCAAAAAATTTAAGTGGGCCGTTTTTTATGATGATGCTTCCACTTTTAGGCTTGTTTTATGGCATTGATTATTTTTATTGGAAAAAAGAAAGGTTAGATTTGCGTTCTTTTGAGAAAGGAAACTTTACGTTTCATTTGAAAGGACACATAAATTTTTTATTCTTAGGAGGTGTTATTCTCCTTCTTTTAGCATCGAAAAGATGGGAAAATTTTGGATTTATAACTGTTTTTAATATTTCTATTACAATTTCTGCACTTTTAAGAGATGGCGGACTTCTTTTCCTTTCTCTGCTTTCTTGGATAATGACACCCAAAATATATCGACTTCATAATAAATTTTCATGGGCACCTCTTTGCGATATTGCAAAAGTATTTTTAAGCCTTTTTATAATACTTATCCCTGTTTTTATCCTTCTTGAAACAAAAGTAAATTTTATGGAATTGTTCCAGGTTTTTGGGTTTTCAGAAAAACAAAATATGGCGCCCTTTTATTTTTGGAGTACGGGGCTTCTTTCTGCCTTCTTAGATAATGCGCCAACATATCTAGTTTTTTTGAAAACAACAGGTATGAATGTGAAAATGTTGATGGTGGAAGGCTCTAAAAATTTGCTTGCGATTTCATGCGGTGCTGTTTTTATGGGAGCTTTAACGTATATTGGAAATGCTCCAAATTTTCTTGCTAAAGATATCGCAGAAGAAGAACATATTGAAATGCCTGGCTTTTTTAATTATATGGCTTGGGTTTCTCTCATTCTTTTACCTCTTTTAGGATGTGTAACATTCTTTTTTCTTTATTAAAAGAATATGTCCTTGCATCAAAGACTTAGCTTTGCTAAACTAGCGTCTTATAATAATAAAAACGTCTCCTTTAGTCGGAGCGTAGCGCAGCCTGGTAGCGCATCACGCTGGGGGTGTGAGGGTCGTGGGTTCAAATCCCGCCGCTCCGACCATTTTTTCCCCTAATGAATTTTATTGTTAGAGTTTTTGGTTTTTTAATTATAGAAGAACATTTCCGTTTATTCTTCTGAAGCCGCAAATGAATGCGTTGATTTCGCGAGCTCAAGAACCTTGATAAAGTTATCAATATCTTCAATATATTCTGTAAATCCTTTTGAAATTAAATTAGATTTTCCATCTCCATTTTTTTTTAAGGAAGCTGCACAATATAATCTCCAGCTCTTTTCTTCCTCAGGTTTTAATAAAAAATGCATCCATGGTGAATCTCCATTTCCATATTTTATACGGGCGCTTCTTATTCGTGAGCCAGATTTTAATTTTAAAAAATGCTTTATAGCTGAAAAACCATTTTCTCCTAAAATCTCTAGAAGATTTATGCCAACTTCTGGTGTCATAAGTTGGCTAATGCATTCTATTTTGCTTCCTTCAAATTTGGGAGATTTTTCTAAAAAATCAGGAGCAGATTTAGCACCAATTGCGCAATATATATATGACTTTCCTGTGTCTATTAAACAGCCAGTTGTTGTATGTAATATATGAATTTGTATATCGGAAATTGAGAAAGAAGAAAAAATGTAATCGTCATCAAAAATAGCAACATTAAAATTTGTTATAGCTTTTTGTGAAGCTTTTATTATTTGTACAAAGACACTTCCAAAAGATTTTTCCTTAACCTCATCTTTAAATTCAGCTGTCAAAGAAGATGCTGTTATTCCAGCTTCTATATGAGAAACAAGGAAAAAAGAGAGAATAAAAAATTTTAAAAATGTGAGAAGAGAGACGTACTTTAAAATCTGATTTGTTCCCAATTTAAAATTTTCTTTAAGACGGCATAAATTTACCTTAAAAATGTACTTTGAATATTTTTGAAAGACAAGGATATTTAGAGTTTTTCGATATAATAAGAAATAAAAAAAAATGAAGAGAAAGCATAAAGCCACACTAAAAGATAAATCTTTTACCCAAAGGGGAAAGATATTTTCTAAAAAATATGTGCATTGATAATTTTTAAAAATTCTAAAGACCTCTTTTTTAGAGCTTAAAAATTAGAAAGTTCGGTCTTCATTCAAGAGGTGAATGTTTAAGAACTTGAATAAGATTTTTGTTTTAAGTGTAGGATTATCATGAGAAGGCATTTTAAATCGAGGAATCAGTTGGTGAAGGTGGTAAAAAGTCAGGAAAAAGGTTTGTTTGATCAATCATGGCCGATACTGATCCATGAGTTCCTTTAAAAGATTTTGCTTTTTTTGATGATACGGACAATCCTTTTACGGAAGTAGAAAGAGAAGAAGCAGGGCTAGAGATTGACCTAATAGGTGGTGAAAGGGCCTCCAAACCTGTAACAACTTTTTGACGCGTTAGATCAAAATGGTCTGTTTCATGTTTTGTTGATATAGGAGAGCTAATAGAACTTTCTCCTGAAAGAATTTTTCCATTATCACGTATCGTTGTTGCAACTGGACTCTTAGAAAACCATTTTTTAAGATTTCTAGAAGATGGAGACGTACTTAATCCATGATTCTCCTTGCGAGGAGAAGGTAAAGAAGACGAACCTAGTTTTGGAGAAAGAGCCTCAAGCCCGCTAGTAATTTCTCCTGTGCTAGATTTCTTTTTTGACAATTTGAGAGATGAAGTTATAGCTCTTAAAAGACTATTTTTCTTATGAGAATTAGGAGTTATTTCTACTCGTTGAGGTAAATGTGGAGCAATAGAAATCTCTGTTGCTTCAATGTTATCTTCATCTTTAGGCCGGTGTGCTGGTATAGAGAGTAAAGCCAAAGCAATACTTTCATCTGAACGAAGGGATAGATTATGAGGTAATAAACCTTCTTTAGAAACAGAAGTTTCTTGAGGTAATTTTGAAGATTCAGAAGAAGAAATCATAGAGTCTTGTATTAAAGGAACATTTAAACTTACAGGATGTGAAGAAGAACTTTCAGCGAAAAGTGGAGCCATAGGCTGCTTATCCGCCGTAATAGAGGCTTCTGCAAGTGAAGAGGGTGAAGGAAAAGATGCGATACGAGATGAGAAAGATCTAAATGATGAACTTCTGGAAATATTTGAAGATATTTGAAGAGAAGCAGATGCTTGTAGAGGCATGTTTATTGAGCTTGCTCCTGCTGAGGGCCTTTCAGATGAAGGTTTTGCAAGAAGTCTACTTGAGGCAGGAGACAAAGGAGGATTTTCTCTTTCCACATTCCATTGATTCATAAAAGAAGCACTCGAATGTGATCTCAATCTTCTTTTTACAGGAGGATTTTCTAAGGGGAAATACTTAGCTGAGGGTTTTAAAGATAAATCGAAACTGAGATCTGCTTCTGAGGAAGAGGGATGAGGCACAGCAAGGCTTCTTTGGTCATCAAGACTTGAAACCGCGCGCCTATTTGGAAGAGAGGTTCTTGAATCATTTTCTGACAAAGAAATTGGTTGGAAAGATAAAGAAGGATCTTCTTCTCGTTTACTTGAAAATTCTTGAGTAGTTCTTCTTAAAGATTGAGCATTCAAAGCGCGTCCATTCCTATTATAAACTTTTGGAGGCTCGTTTCCAATTGGGAAATGAGCTCCGGAAAGGCCTGAAAAATAATCTGAATCTTCTTTTTCTGTGAAGAGAGTGAGCTCCTTATCTTCATCATCAAAGCTTTCTGATCTACCTAAAATTGAAGAGGCCGGAACAGGTGTTAAAGGTCTAGGGTCTAAACTTTTAGGAACAGATAAATCTTTTTCTCTTATAGCTACATTGTTGGCGTCTTTGTTCAAGTGTACGGAGATTGATAGCGTTGTTGCGCGTGTGGCAGAAATCTGAGGCAATGGATGCGAATGTATTGTATACGAGGCAGGAAGTTCAATAGAAACAAGTGTTCCTAAGGTTTCTTCAGGTTCTTTGATGCCATGAAGCAATTCTTGCCTTCCAAAATCTCGTATCAAGACGCTTTCAGAGGATGATAGGGAGCTGAGTGGTACCGCAGGAGCTGAGCCTTCTGAAGGTATGTCATGGTGAATTACTGGAGAGGAAGGAGATGAAGCTTTTGAAGAAAGTCTTTTTTCATTAAAAGTTCCATCAAAAGAATCTTGAGAAAGATCTAGTTGACTCCATCGTGTGTTTGTCAGAGGGGGAAAGAGGTTTGGACGAAAACTTAAGGCTTCCCCACTAGCCTGATAACGTTTATCTTTATTTTCTTTTTCTGATGCTAATCTTCTTAATTGATCTGGTGAAACGGGTGCATGTAAATGATAGACTTGCACATCAGCTTGGGAAAATTTTGCAAATGGAAAATTTTCAAGTTCATCTACCAGGAGAGGTTTTACGGAAAGTGCTTCTTTTCCTTGTTTACCTTCATCTTTTGTAGGCTTAAGGTCAGGTAATTTGTTATTGCCGTTTATGTAACGTAAAGGTGTCGTTGGAGCAGACCTTGATGATGTCGAAGAAGAAGGATTTAAAGATGAACGTTTGTTAGAAGCGCCAGAAAATATAGGTGAATCTTTTGTTTGGGCACGAGGAAGATCTCTGCCTTTAGAAGGAGGTGTTCTTACACTTAAATTTCCTGATGTGTCCCTTGAATGATCTTCCGTATAGATGGGCTCGAGAGAGCGATTTTGTAGGTCTCTCATAAGTTGTTCTGGTAAAGCAGGAATTAGGTAGCGTTTTTCAATATCCGCACGTATCTGATCATCTCGCGCTTCTTTTCTTTTCATGCGCTCTCTTTCAGCTTCTTCTAAAAGCGAAGATGGCAAGCCAGTCGAGACAAGATGATCATCATGAAAAAGTTTAGGTCTTGGGATTTGATGAGAGAAAGAACGTTTTTGGAATTCGTTTTCTTTTACTTCAGTTCTCTGAGAGGAGTGGTGTGAAGTTGAAAGAGAAGGGGATTTTGTCGCGGCGTATCTTGAAACTGAAGTCCGATGCGTTGACATTTGAGGATCTTGTTTTTCTGATCTTTGGCCAAAGAAAGGAAGTTCCCTTAAAAGTGCAGCATTTGAATTAAGGAAACTCTCTTGCTCTTTATGAGCTTCTTCCTTCTTTTGAAATGCTGAGGAGGAAGAGAGGTTTAATTGTAGAGCCCCAAGAGAAGGCATTAATGAGGCGGGTTTTTCTATAACAGAAACCCCAGTGCCAGAAAGGCTTTGGGCTGATAGATTTTCAGAAGACGTATCTATAAAAGAAAGTGCACGTGTTCGTGCTTTTTCCGCGTCTTTCAAACGGCGTTCTTCATAATTTCTTTGAATTTGTTCACTTTGACGTGCTAGGTCAGCGTCAAAACTTTTGGATTTGTGATAGTGTAAAAGAGCACTTATTTCTGCAGAACGAGCTTCATCTTCTGCCTTTCTAAGAGCCTCATTTTCAGGTTCGTGTGTTGACGTTGGAAGTGAGGGAAGAACATTTGGTGCAGCGGGTAGGACAGCAGAAGATGCCCCATGAGGATGAAGACCATTTTTAGAACGCTGAGGTAAAGGCATACTTAAAGAAATTGGAAGGCTATGATTAGAAAATCTTTCGGCTTGTTCTTTGCGAGTTCCTTTATCTTCGGATCCCAATGTTGAAGTTGGGGGAAGTGTTGAATCCGTTTGTTTAGAAGAAATCACCATACTTGGAGGTTGAAGAATTGCGGAGGATAAGGATACGTTATCAGAAGCTTTGGAAGATATCGAACTTGCAGCAAGTATTTTTTGCTCATCTCTAAGGCGCCTTTCTTCATATTCTCTTCTAATTTTTGCAAATCGCTCTCTGGGATTTATTGAAGGAATTGTATCCCTGCTTTGCTTTAATGCTTCCATATCTTCTTTATATTTTTTACCTTCTGCCTCATTTATTTGTGCCATGAGTTGATCCCGTTCTTGTCTTAGAGCTCTGTTACCTAGTAGTTCTGAAGAAAGAAATTGGTCAATGGGGAATTCAGGTGCAGTGCTTTGGGTTTGGGATGTATTAGGGTGACTTTGAGAAGAAGATCTTGAAGAGGATGAGAATTTAACTTTTGGCCCTTTACGGGAAGAAGTGTACTTATTACGGGAAGAAGTGTACTTATTACGGGAAGAAGTGTACTTATTACGTGTCCTGAGCTTAACGGTAGGTTCAGAGATGGTCTGGGTTCCAGTTGTTTTTAAGGAAGGGATAGAGACATCGTTTGCTTCTGAAAACAACTCTTCAAGACCTGCATAAGTATTGTCTTGTACATCCTGTTGTGCAGAAGTTAAGCTTTGAGGAGAGGAACTTGAGGGCACTATTACATCATTTTTAGAAATCACTTTGTTAAAAACAGAAGCAGAGGAGACCATTTCATCTTCCTGTTGTTGAATCTGTGTTGCGCCTTCAAAAGAATTTTTTCTTAAATATTCAATTGGGTACAAATTGTCGTGAATGACGTACCATCGAGCTTCTGGATGCTCATCAAGATAAGATTCTATAATTCGAGAACTTTCAGGAGAATAGAATGGAAAAGGATTTTCATAAGATCCGTCTCCTGTTATTTTACCCTGTGGATGAAGATGAACAAGATTTTCAGCAATTTTTCTGCTGACCATTTGAGAAGAGGTGACAATGTCAACGTCTCTTATAATTTCATCCGTCATCCGGCGTTCTAATTTTGAAAGTTTTTTCTTCTCATTAACATCGCCAAGGGGAATTTTGAAACTAATCCCCACAAAAGAAGAAGCATGACGAACATTATCTTGTTGGACTTCCGCATTGAGTGAAACATACTTATTAATCTCATAAGATCCTCTCAAACGCCCCCCGTTCATATCTTTCTGACTTTTTCCTTGAAAATGATAAAAAGCACCATAAATGCGCAGATCTTCAAAATTTGGAATCGAGCGTCCAATTTCAATATCAAAACCACTTAAGGGAATTTCCTGAGACTGGGTGATATAGCGGTCATGTCCTTGATAGGTAAATTTTGTTGAAGAATGAATTGTTTTTGGACCTGTTAAGGCCCAGTAGGTATTTAATCGATGATCCCAAGTTTCTGAAAGAAGCTCTCCTCCAAAGGTAACTTGATTAAGCCTATGATTATATCGTGTATATCGTTGGTCAAAGAATCCATAAAGGCCTGAAATCCACCCAGAAATAAAATCTAAAGTTCGATATCCAAAGCCATAATTTCCTTCCATATCCCTTCTTGTGTCCCGCATAAAGCGCATATCCATAAAAAAGAGAGAGGTTTCATTTTGAGCAATGGGAGACAATATACCAATTTGGCCAAGACTTCTTTGCGTTCCAACTTTTAAATTAAGTCGCGATTCAGGCGTCCATTTAGGACCTTCACGATGAGTTTCAGAATTTATAACCTTAAAACCGATCATGGTGTTTAAGACCAAGAATAGGATAAGTAAAGCAAGCGTTTTTTTCATGTCTTCAAAAAGATTTTCACTTATTTAATATTTAAAATAATTATTTTTTACTAGAGATTTGGGCCTTTTAATTTCTACTTCGAAAAATTTAATAGACTACTTCTTATACATAGAAATCTATAAGAGTACAATATGCAAAAAGGGAGTATGTTAGAAGTTCTTAAAATTACATGTTAATTGGAAGAATAGTTTGAAAAAAATAAAAAATTTAAGGTTTTTATAAGAAACAAAAAAATTTTTATTATATGTTAAGTAAAATTTTTTTAATTAATTAAAATTTTTTATCTCTTAATTATTTTTTTAATAAAGATAAATATGTGATATTTTTAACTCATTGAAATGAAAAGATATATGCGTTCTTAATCTTTTTAACAGTTTGAAAAATAAAGGTTTTGAATTATTTTTATAATAAAACGTATAAAGTTATTGATTTTTATGAAAAAAATTTTTTAACGAATTTGCATTGTGTTCTGAAAAGAAAAAATTCTTTTTAAACTTATGTGGATTTTAAGAGAAATAAAAATGCGTAAAAAGACTTAAAAGAAAAAAAGATCATTTTCTAAAATTGATAAATCATAAGGAACGGGCTTTCCTGTTAAAATTCTTTTCGCCGCTTTATATGTATTATAGACAAGACATGCGATTGTCATGGGACCAATTCCTCCTGGAACGGGTGTTATGAAGGATGCATTCTGACGAGCTTCCTCAAAGTCAAGATCTCCTAAAAATGTTTCTTTTTCATGATGCCTTGATTTTGTTATGCCCACGTCTAAAACCACAGCTCCTTTTTTTAGCCAACTTCCTTTAACAAAAGCTGGTTGACCAATTGCAGATATTAAAATATCAGAATTTTTAATAAGTTCTGAAAGGCTTTGACTTTTAGAATGACCCATTGTAACGGTAGCATTTTCATGCAAAAGAAGGAGTGCTAAAGGTTTCCCAACGAGAAGAGACCTTCCAAGAATTACCGTCTGTTTCCCTGATAAATTAGGTAAAAGAGCTTTTAAAATGAAAGTACATCCAAGTGGCGTGCATGGAAAGAGACCTGAGAGATTATTTTGAAAAAGCAGGCCTTGATTTTGAAGCGTAAGGCCATCGACGTCTTTTAATGGCGTGATTTCATTGCATATCTCTTGAGCATTAAGATGAGAAGGAAGAGGAAGTTGAATGATAATGCCATGAACAGAAGAATCTTTATTTAAAGTTTGAATCTTTGAACATAAATCTGAAAAGCTAATTTTATCATCAAACCAATGTTCTACAGCAATTAAACCGAGAGATTTAAAAATTTTAAGCTTGTTTTTAACATAAAGAGCGCTGGACGGGTTTTCTCCGACCCGAATAATGCTTAAGGAAGGGTTTGTTGAATAAAGTGTGCTCAGCTCATTGATATGGGGTTGAAGTTTTTGTAAAAAATGGAGGGCTGTTTTTTTTCCATTAAAAATCTGAGTCATGCTTTTAACTTTCTAAGGAAAGAAATCGTGAGCTCTTAAGCGGTGCTAAAGGAGCAGAAGAGGACAAAAGAATTAAAGACGCATTAAAATTTGATTTAGGATTCCTTGAATAAGATAAATAATGAAAATTAAAACTAAAGGAGAAAGGTCAACCGCCCCAAAAAAAGGAACAACTTGACGAATTTTATTTAAGAAAGGATCAATAATGCGTGACAGAAACTGTCCACTCTGGGTAATGAAAGGATTATAAGGGTTAACGATCTGAAAGCTTATACACATGTTCAAAAGTGTATAGATAATAATCGCCCAGATATAAAGCTTCAAGCCATAGTTTATAAGGTGAATAAGAGGAATTAAGACAATATCCATAGGGTCATCCTAAGCTTAAGATCGACGTTTTAAAACAAAAAGAACAAGTTCTTTTAGGAGGTTAGCTTTTTCACCAAAATTGTCAAGATATTGAATTGCTTGATCCGCTAGCATATGCGCATACTCAATCGCAGCATCCCTTCCAAGAAGATTCAGCATCGTTGCTTTTCCAAGCATGCTGTCTCCGCCAACACATTTTCCAACTTCTTCAGCCGTGCCTTCTAAATCTAAAAGATCATCTGTTATTTGGTAAATAACGCCAAATTCATGACCAAAAGCATCCAGTTTATGGAGATCTTTTTCAGAAGCGCTCGCAAGGATAGCGCCTGAACGCGCACAAAAAGAAAGAATAGACCCTGTTTTGAGGTTTTCAAGCCTCACAATTGTTTCCATTTCAATATGCGTGTTTTCGGAAGCAAGATCCATCATTTCTCCCGAGCAGATTCCTTTGTATCCTGCTGCATGGGAAAGCTCAGCAATAAGCTGACATCGGATATCTCCATTGGGATGGGTTTTAGCAGATGCAAGAATTTCAAAGGCATAAGCTAAAAGAGCGTCACCTACGAGAATTGCCGTGGATTCCCCAAACTTAATGTGACAAGAGGGTTTTCCCCGTCTTAGATCTGAATTATCAAAAGCCGGGAGATCATCATGAATAAGGGAAAAAGCATGGACAAGTTCTACAGCAGCTGCAACCTGGAGGGCTTGTTCTTCTGGAATATTAAAAAGTTTACAAGATTCAAGCGTTAAAAATGCACGGATACGTTTCCCGCCTTCAAGTGTTGAATATCTCATTCCTTCAATCAAAGGAGCTTCAAGAGCAGGTGGGATAAGATCTTTTTGTGAGGGGAGAAGATCACTTAAAGTCTTATCAATGCATTCTTTTGTGTGTTGAAGAGCTTCTTTAAGAAGAGACATAAAAAATTCCTTATGGAGAGAGGAAAGAGATTAAATTTCAGAAAGTTCTTTTTGCTCAATAGAAAAAGTTCCCTCTGGGGTCATTAAAATTTTTTCAACTTTCAAAGTTGCTTCATTTAATTTTTTTTCGCAATGTTTTTTAAGAAGAATGCCGCGTTCATATGAATGGATCGCTTCTTCTAAGGGGGATTTTCCTTCTTCCAGAGAGCGCACAACTCTTTCAAGCTCTGCCAGGGCGTCTTCAAAATTTAAAGCATCGATATTTTTCTCATCTATAGACATGTAATTCTCCAAATTTTCAATTAGTAAGACACTACGTCAAAGTTAATTTCTTGAAAAGAGATTATATTTTGGAAAGCCTTTTTCATTAATTTAAAATAAATATTTTAGAGAAGACTGTGATTTTTTGTCCACAAAAATTGAAAAAGTGTAAGTTGTCAATTTACTTTAGGCTGGTTTTTTATGCTATTTTAAGGCGTCGGCACTGTTAAATTAAAAATTTATTCTTGATTCATAAGATTTGAATTCCTATATATACTTAGTAAGAGTGTCTAAGACGCAAATAAAATTTATAAGCGCCTGCACATATTTTTTGTAAAGAGGAATTTAATATGAAATATATTTTTTTAAACGCTTTTAAAGCTTTTTTCTGCCTTGTTTTAATTTTTACCGCTTTTTCAGCTAAAGCGATGGATTTTCCTAAAGACGGAGAAGAGTTTAGGCGAACAGCTGCGAATAGTCCGATATTCTTAAAGTTTTCAAAGAGTATCAAAGTTAACAATTATGGATTAAGCTTGTCAAGAGAAGGGTTTAATATCTATCTTTATGACGAAAAACCTGAAAGGCGTCAATGTATTGGATATATTACATTTACATTAGATGAGAGCCGGAAAGTCATCGAATTTACTTGGGTAAAAGTTAATCCTAATGCTGAAAAAATGGGCTATGCAACTGAAGCTCTTAGAACAGCTATGGGTGTTCTTAAAAAAAGGAAACCAGAATTTTTCCCCTGGGCAACACATTACTTCCTGAGCGTGGGGAACTCTGTGGGACCTGCCATGAAGCGGGTCGCAGAAAAGAACGGGTTTCAGGTTTCAAAACGCTTTTGGCATCCTGAAACAATGACAGATTATGAAAAACTAATTTTAGAGTAAGATCTTATGAAAGTTAAAAAGAGACGAATGATCTTAAATCATCGTCTCTTTTTTTATCCCTTGTTTTCAAGAAAGGTTCTCGTCATTAAAGACCTTTCCGTTTAAGTGTCCTTTTAGGAATTATGGATTTACGGTTTCAATAGTAAAGGGAGAAACAGTTGGTTTTAATTGAAAGACAGGATACTCTTGAGGACCCCATCCACTTCCACTCAGACTCCCACTTGAAGGTGGCTTATACATAATGGAAAACGGCTGTAAAGAAATCTTGAGATCTTTTTCAGAAGAGAGAAGATCTTGCATATTTAAAGTAAACGTGAAACGATAGAAATAAGAAGGATTATATTCAGATTTTCCAACATCATAGGGCACCGTGTGAACGGAGAAACGTATGGCACCTGTGGGAAAATCTTTTGAAAGATCCTCTAAACTTCCCTTTATTGTAAGGCGATGGGTTGTAGAGTTATATTCATCTTGTGATTTTAATGAGAACACACTTTTAATTTCCCCTGGCCAATTTATTGTATACCTGCCTTCATTTCTTTCCCAATAAGCTGATGTATCTCCTGGTTGACGTTGACGAATTCTCTGCGTTACATCTAATCTTAAATCTGCTTCAATTTCAACTTTAACAGCTTGTGCCATTGAAAACATAAATGAACTTGCAGCTAAGAGAGCCAAAAAAGAGGTTTTTTTATCCATTGTAGACTCCTTTAAAATAACTTTATTCAATGTTTCATGTAAATAAGATTAAGTTATATATAAGCTTTATTCTCAAGATTTCAAGAAAAGTTTTTTAAAATTTAAAGATAAAAATTTTTTAAGGGATGTGGTATATGAAGGAGAAAGCAACTTTTAAAGATTTATCCCATGACTCAAAAATCTTTTCTCCTTTATGTTATAACAGAAGACTGGGGCCTTTTTACCCATCGTATTGATTTAGCGCGTCGTGCACAAAAAGCAGGATACCGTGTTGGAATTGCCTGCTCTGTTAAAAATCATGGAAAAAAAATTGAAGCAGAAAATTTTGATCTTTATCCTTTAAAATCTCTTAAAAGAGGCAGCTTAAATCCTTTTCGGGATGTTTTGGCTTTTTGGGAACTTTTCTCACTTTATCGAAAAATTCGTCCGGACATCCTCCATCAAGTTGCTTTAAAGCCCGTTCTTTATGGCAGCATCGCGGCCCGTCTTGCGAAAGTGCCTGCTATTGTTAATGCTCTTGGTGGGCTTGGTTATCTTTTCATAGACACTTCTTTTAAGGTTAAAAGTATTCGATTTTTTCTTCTCAGGCTTTTGAAGTGGGCTTTTCACTGTAAGAATGTTTCTCTTATTCTTCAAAATCCTGAAGATAAGAAAGTTTTTAGAAAGCTTATTTCTCCTCAACAGCTTTATCTGATCAGGGGCTCTGGCGTTAATTTAAATGTCTTTCATCCTCCTTTATCCTTAAAGCAGAAAAAGAAGAGTCTTCTAAAGGCAATTGTGTGTTGCCGTCTTCTTTGGGATAAAGGAATCGGAGAAGTGATTGAGGCTGCACGCCTCTTAAAAGAGAAGAAAGTTCCTCTGCGTCTTCAAATTGTAGGTGCCTCCGATCCTGAAAATCCAAGTTCAATTCCTGAGAGCTTTTTGAAGAGCTGGCGTCAAGAGAATATAATTGATTTTCTTGGAAGTCGGGATGACATTCCTATGCTTCTTCAAGAAAGCGATATTGCAGTTCTTCCCTCTTATCGAGAAGGTCTTCCTAAAGCTCTCTTAGAGGCTGCTGCCACGGGTCTTCCTTTGGTTGCAACAGATGTTCCTGGATGCCGAGAAATTGTTCAAGATGGCATAAATGGATTTCTTGTGCCGGTAAAAGATGCACAAAAGCTTGCTGAGGTGCTTGAAGCATTAGCATGTGATGCGTCTTTACGTCAAAAAATGGGAAAAGAAAGCTTAAAGCTCGTTAAAGATCAGTTTTCAGAGGAAAAGATAAATACAGAGATTTTAGAAATTTACAAAAAGCAAAGGGGATTTTTATTCACCGATACGTCCCGCAAGGCTTGATTCAAGGAAAATGTCAATATCTCCATCTAAAACAGCAGGCGCATTTCCGACTTCAACATTGGTTCTGAGATCCTTCACCATTTGATAGGGTTGAAGAACATAGGACCTTATTTGATGTCCCCATCCGATTTCAGATTTTTCTATGTTTTTGTTGGCGGATTCTTTTAATTGAAGCTCGCGTTCATAAAGACGTGATTTTAACATTTTAAAAGCTGTTGCTTTGTTTCGATGTTGAGATCGATCACTTTGACATTGGACAACAATGCCTGTTGGAAAGTGGGTAATACGAATGGCGCTTTCTGTCTTATTAACATGCTGTCCGCCGGCTCCAGAGGCACGATAGGTATCAATCCGGATATCTTTTTCTTCGATATCAATGGTGATATCATCATCTATCTCAGGATAAACCCAAACAGACGCAAAGCTTGTGTGGCGACGTGCATTCGAATCAAAAGGAGAAATACGAACCAAGCGGTGAACACCACTTTCTGTTTTAAGCCACCCATAGGCTTTGTCCCCTTTAATTTTAAGGGTTGCAGATTTAAGTCCAGCTTCTTCACCAGGACTTTCTTCAATAAGCTCCCATTTAAAATTCCGTGATTCTGCCCATCTAATATACATTCGTAAAAGAATTTGGGTCCAATCTTGAGCTTCTGTTCCACCTGCACCTGCATGGATTTCAAGAAAGGCAGCATAATGGTCTGCTTCACCGGAAAGAAGACTATCCAATTGAGATCGACGGGTTTGTTTTTCAAGATCCTTGATGAGTGTTTCGGCTTCAAGAAGGCTTTCATCATCCTTGCCCTCTTCTGCAAGTTCATGAAGGGTCAAAGCGTCTTCAAGCAATTGTGTTAAAGTATTATATTCTTTTAATTTTGTCTCGAGGGTTGTTTTTTCTTTCATCAGGCTTTGAGCTTTATGGGGATCGTCCCAAAATTTATCATCTAAAATCAAAGCTTCGATTTCTTTAAGCCGTTCTGTTGATTTTTCCCAGCTAAAGATACCTCCGAAGGAGAGAAAGTGAATGTTTTATATGGGAAAGGGATGTTTCAGTTTCAGCTTTCATGAGAGAAAATTTCCTTAAGGTGAGGGGAGTATTATGGAGAGTTGTACCTTATTTCTAAAAATTAGAAAAGCCCTCCTGTGCCCGTTCCGAGGGTTTCAGATTTTTTTTCTGAAGAGGAAGGGGGTAGGGGGGGAATAGGATCAAGAGGAATTATTGTGTAAGGCGTTTCAGAAGAATTTGTGGGACTCATTGGAACATCTTCTTCTTCCTCAGAGGAAGTTTCTTCGAGGAAATTTTCAGGTAAAGCAATTTCCTCTTCTTGAGGGAGTTGCTTTTGTATATCCTGATCCATTTGCATATTCTCATCTAATGTTTTTTCTTCTTTTTTATCCGTTAGAAGATTTTCGATGGCATTAAAAAAGGTAATATCTGAGGATGCAGAAGGAAGTTTATATCCAGGCTGTCCAATTGCAATTGATGACGTTTGTGCGTCAATAGCATCGGTACCAGGCTTAAATCCCTCCACAATTGCATTTTTGTCCTTAAGAGAAGTGGGTTCGCCTGTATCGAGATTCACCCTTTTGAATTTTAAGCCAGAAGGTCGTTTAAAAGGGATTGAAGGTTGCCCTTTTAAGGCTTGTTTCATGAAATCTCCAAAAATAGGCGCGGCAAGTTTTCCGCCTTCTTCATGATTTCCAAGACTTTTTCCAGAATCAAAACCCATAAATATCCCAACCACAAGATTGGGCGTAAATCCGATAAACCAAGCATCTCTAAAATCACTCGAGGTTCCAGATTTTCCAGCAATGGAATATCCTTCAACTTTTGCGCGTTTTCCCGTTCCCCTTTCAACCGTGCCTTCTAAAAGTGAAATAATTTGATAAATTGTAGCTTCATCTGCAACTCTTACACGAAGATCTTCTAAAAGAGATGGAATAACCTGATCTGGAAGAGAGGGAAGAAGAGATCGTGTGTCTGATTTATAAATTGTTTTTCCACGACGGTCCTGGATACGCTCAATGAAAACGGGTGTCACTTTCTTTCCGCCATTGGCGATCGTACTAAAAGCGGTTGTAAGCTTTAAAAGTGTTGTTTCTCCTGTTCCAAGAACCATAGCCCATTGGGGAGCAAGATGTTCATAGGCTCCAAACCGAATAGCACAATTAACAATTTCTTGAATGCCTAAGACTTTTGCAAGTTGTACTGTAGAAGCATTGTAAGAACGCTCAAAAGCACGCCTAAGAGTTACCTTACCATAGAATTTCTTAGAAATATTTTTTGGACTCCATTTTCCAAGGCCCCAGCCAATATCAATTTCAACGGGTGCATCCATAATCTGGGTTGTTGAGCTTAATCCTTTTTCAAGGCCTGAAAGATATGCAAATACTTTAAAGGTAGATCCAGGTTGTCGGAGGGCTTGTGTGGCTCGGTTAAATTCACTCTTCTCAAAACTATATCCTCCAATCATGGCAAGAACTTTTCCCGTATGAGGGTCCATGGCAACAAGAGCACCACCAACTTCTGGAATTTGCTGAAGTGAAAACAGGTTGTCTCCAAGAGGAGAGACGGCAATAATATCTCCAATTTTTAAGACATCTGAGGGCTTTTTAACAAGAGGGCCCACATAGGGATGGCCTTCTTTTGTTATAAGATGGGGGCGTGCCCACAAAAGTTCTTTTAACGGAATTTTTCCTGTTGTGCCGTCTTTAAGGCCAATAAGAACGCTTTCTTTTGTGGTTTCAAGAACAACCGCAAGCTGAAAAGGAGAAAGACCGCGGGGCCGTTTAAAATTTTTTAAAGCATCTTGCCAATTCTCAATGGATATATTTGCAAACGGACCGCGCCATCCATATCTTCGATCGTATGTAATAAAGGCTTTTCTTAAGACCTCATCTGCAATGGATTGAAGTTTTGGATCTAATGTTGTCTTAACGGTCAGACCACCTTTATAAAGCTCATTAAGACCAAAACGACTCACAATATCTCGACGGACTTCTTCTGCAAAAAAATCTGCCGTGACAATGCCTGATTCCGTATTATGAAAATTTGTACTTAAAGGCTCTTTTTTTGCCTGTTCACCTTGCGCAAATGTAATAATTCCATTTTCAACCATGCGGTCAATGACCCAATTACGTCGTGCAATTGCTTTTTCAGCATGTTTTATGGGATGGTAGCTATTTGGTGCTTTTGGGAGAGCCGCAAGATAAGCGGCTTCTGGAATGCTGAGCTCGTCAAGGGATTTGTTAAAGTAATGGACGGAGGCAGCCCCGATTCCATAGGCGCCCCCGAGATATATTTCATTTAGGTAGAGTTCTAAGATCTTTTCTTTAGAAAATGTTTTTTCAAGACGAAAGGCGAGAATGGCTTCTTTAATTTTTCGTGCAAGAGACATTTCATTTCCCACAAGAAAGTTTTTAGCAACTTGCTGTGTTATTGTTGAGGCCCCTTGAGGTCTTTTTCCTTGAAGAAAGTTCCGAATATTACTTAAAAAGGCGCGGAGAATGCTTGAAGCATCGATTCCCTGATGATTATAAAAATTCTTATCTTCAGCGGCAAGGAATGTGTTAATAATATGTTGAGGAATTTGTGCAATGGGAAGAAAAACACGTTTTTCTTTTGCATATTCATGAAAAAGCCGGCCATCATTTGCGTAGAGTCGTGTTACAATGGGAGGATCATAGGTTTCGAGTTGTTTATAATCTGGCAAGTCTTGCGTATAATAAGAAAAAATAAGATACCCAATGACACTTCCGATGAGAGCAAGCGTAAAAAGACATGTCATTAGAAAAACAAAAAAACGTTTCATCGTGCCGTCTTATCTCAATTAAATCTTAAAGCAAGAAAAACTCTTTAAAGAGAAATAGAGCCTATTTCGATATATTTCTCTTGGCGCATTTTTTTCAATACGGAGGGTGAGTAACGAAGAAGCTCGTGAAGAGTTTCTTCAAGCGTTTGGGAAACAGAATCAAAAACTTCTGATGGATTCCGATGAGCGCCTCCGAGAGGTTCTGGAATAATGCCATCAATAACACCAAGTTTTAAAAGGTCGTTTGCTTTGAGTTTTAAAGCAGCTGCAGCTTCCTCACGTTTATCACGGCTTCGCCAAAGAATAGATGCGCATCCTTCAGGAGAAATAACAGAATAAATTGAATTTTGGAGCATAAAGACTTTATTAGCCGTTGCAATAGCAATGGCGCCTCCAGATCCTCCTTCTCCAATAATAAGCGTAATGATGGGAATTTCTAATTCTAAAGAAACATCAATACACCGCGCAATAGCTTCAGCTTGCCCTCTTTCTTCTGCTTCAGTGACAGGAGAAGCTCCAGCAGTATCAACGAGTGTTATGAGGGGAAGTCGATAATGATTCGCAAGTTTCATGAGGCGTTGTGCTTTGCGATATCCTTCGGGCCTGGGCATCCCAAAACCATGCTTCAGCCGAGATTCGGTATCATTTCCTTTTTCTTGACCGAGGACAACGACACTTTGGCCTTTAAAGCGCCCGAGTCCACCAATAATAGCTGCGTCTTCTCCAAAAAGACGATCACCCGCAAGAGGCGTAAAATCGTCGATAAGGGCTCTCACATAATCAAAAAAATGAGGGCGATTTGGGTGACGCGCAACCTGAACAGTTTGCCAAGGTGTTAAAGAGGAATAAAGGGAGTGGAGAAGTTTGGAAGATTTTTTTTGAAGCCTTGTGATTTCTTCGGCAATATTAACATCTGTGCTGCTTGAAAGATGTCGCAACTCTTCAATTTTGCTTTCAAGTTCCGTAACGGGCTTTTCAAAGTCAAGCGGGTTATGCATGGAATGCCTTATTTTTAAAGTACCATTAAACAAGAAATATCTAATGCTTATCTTTTAACGTGTCCTTTAGGGGAGGTCAATGAAAAAGGTATGAAGAACACGCGTTCTAAAAAAAGTGGAGTTCTTCATACCCTCATAGACTTTTTTTATCATGTTTATCTTATTTAGACTGGAACATGACACTTTACAACGGTAATTCCGATGAGGCTTGATGCGATAACTTGTGTCAGAGCATTTTCTGTTGTTGTACGGAAAAGCCCAACTGCAACACCATCTGCACAGGCCTGTTGGTGTGGCCATAAAGGGTTTGTCATTTGTCCTCGTCCTACATCCTCTGCATAACCTTGTCCTGTATGTCCTCGCATAGCCATAAACAAAGCATCTACGATGGCATCAAAAGGATCAAAAAGAGCTTTAAAATATGCTTTTGTTACTTTAGATATGACAGGGAGGCTATGGGGAGGAATGGTTGTATGATCGCGCAATGCAGATGTTAAAACAGATACCATCTGATCCGAAAGAGCGGGATTTAATCCAAGCGCTTCTCCAAAAGTGTCGCTTCCTTGTAATTCTGGAAAGACTCTTCTTAAAGAAGGATCTTTCCAATGCTCCGTCATCCAGCCTTGAGCAAAACCTTCAGGTGTTAAGGTTGCAAAGGATAAATTCCCTAAAAAGCCACAAAATTCCCGTAGTTTCGGGACGAAAACACCAGGTTTTCCTGTATCATAGGCATAATCTCCTCGAATTTGCTCAACTCTTCCTAACCCTTGGAGAGCTGTTTGGAGACGAAAGTATTCTTTATCGAGCATGATACTTTTCATTTCTCTGAGGCATGGTACAATTTTTGATCTATATACACGAATCCATTCCTTAAAAGGAACTGGAGTCGTTGGTTTTTGTTGATCGCCTTTTACAGAAAAACCTTCAGGTGTTTTAGAGTTTTCAAAATTTTGAGGATTTTTATTATAGGCCGTTTCCAGCAATTCTAAAATCCAAGTTTCATCCTGCGTTATTATATCATTTGCGGTCCTTAAACCCCAGAAAAATTGATGTAAAGCAGGAAAGTCTGCGTCATAATAAAACAACGTATCACTATAAAATCGTGTGTCTCTTTGGATAAATTTGTCACGACAAGCAAGAGCTGAATTTATTATACAATGATACATTTGTTTATGAGGAGCGCTAATTTTATCGCTAATAATACGATTCATTCTCATCTTTACAATGCTTTTTATGGGATCACAAAATTTTTCTTTAAAGACAAAATTAATGTGGTCTTCTCTGGGCCTATACTGTAAAAGCTCTGCCTTTGTCCAAACGGCTAAAACAGCGCGCGTGACTTCATCTCTTTCCCTCATCATAGCCTCTTGCCCCATGACCCAGCTTTTAAAAGCTGGAATGGCAGCAGCTCTTTCATTTAACGCCGCTTGTTCCCTTTCTAACTGTTGAAGAGCTCTTTGCTCTTGAAGAAGACGTTGTCTTGCACGCTCTTCTCGTGTTTGAGCAGCTTCGGCTTCGCGCCGCTGTCTTTCTGCTTCTTCGCGTGCTCTTTGAGCAGACTCTGCTGCACGTCGTTGCCGTTCTAGTTCTTCGAGGCGTTGTCTTTCGAACTCTATGAGACGTTCAAGCTCTCTTCTTGCTTGTTCTTGACGTTCCCGTTGCTTTTCCATTCTCTGTGCAAGAGCTTGTTGCTCACGTAAGATCTTTTCTTTGAGTCGTTCTTGTTCAAAAAATTTTTCGAGAGAAGATTGATGGTTTTCAATAAGCTCAACAAGGCGCGTAAACCGATGCCTTTCTTCAAGTCCTTTTGAAACATCCCTTTCAAATGCTTTTTTTATGTCTTGCATAAAATAGGGTGGAAATAAGCTTTTCGGAGACGTACGGCAATATCTTTCAGGATCTAGGAATTGATCCAAAAGAACGCGCCTATCATGATGGGTCATGGTACTTGTTAGAAAAGATTGATACATAGAAATAAATCGATAGCCTTCAGTTACGGGCCACTCCATAAGTTTTGCCCGAAATTGATCAGGGTGGGTGGGGATATTTGAAAGATTCATAACTTGACACCAAGTGTCAAAGCACATTTCTCTTTCTGAAGGACGGACATTTATGAGAGGAAAGAAAAAATCAATAGGGTATTGGACTTGAAATATTCCTTTGATTCTTAAAATGAAATCGCTCAAGTTTCTGAAATCATCTTCAGGGAATTGAAGGAGTTTATGAAGAAGACCGTGTTTATTTTCTAAAACTCTCCCGAGCAAATCTCGAAGATTTTCGTAATTTTCATCTGTCATGTCATGTAATTTAGAAATCTCATCAAGCGAGAATCGATCACATTCCGCGATACATCCTCTTTGTGAAAGCAAAGCCTCTGTAATGCCCCTCACTCTTTCAAACATATGAGGTCTTTTTGCTCTTGGGAAAAATTGCATTTTACCAAGTGGCAGGGCTGTTAATAGCCATTTTCCGGAATTATCATGAGGTTTAATATCTCGTAGAAGATGATGTAATTCTGATGTTTCTATTTTTTCAAGTAAGGGAAGAAGGATTGAAGGTTCGGTCCCTTCAAAACTGTCTGTAATCTCAAGAAAACGTTTCCGCTCTGCTTTTGGAATTGAAGGTAAAACTTTAATGACGTTTACAATTTCTTCTGGCGACAAACTTTGACATCGCTGAAGCGCAGCCGTGAGAACCCAGTTACGATCTATATTCGGAATAGATGAAATTGTTTGCCTAAGGCCAGCGTTTCTATAGGCAGAAGGAAATAAGTCCGTAAGATCTTTTACTTGAGCTGTCTGAGCTTTGCGTAATACTTCTTTTGCGTGGGGTGTTAATGAATTTCTTGCATGAGATGTTAAGGGTCGTTGAGGTTGATCTTCCCTAGGAGATGATCCTTCCATTGCCAAACAATCCTGTATACAAAAACAAACGCATAAAACATACAAAATAATCTTTTTCATCATAATCACTTAAATTAAATAGGTTAAATATGTATAATAGGGTACCGTAAAAATTTGTAAACTTTTACTTTATATAAGGACGAGAAATAAGGAATTCAAGAGAAGTTTATAAAAAAGATGAAATTTCTTAGGGCGTGTCATCAATTGAGCCAAACGATAGAAGCAATCATATAAATAGCGCC
>JAFEBT010000010.1 GCA_018242545.1 Pseudomonadota bacterium | reverse complement strand
AAGAAAAAGGAAGATATTGAAAAGATTGACTTTTAAGAAATAGAGACCATAATTTTTCCAAAGCACAACCAAAGGAGAAAATTATGATCCCTATTGTAGAGATATTCTGTCTAATTGATGATTTTTGCAAGACTTTTGATGAAAAAACAAAAGGAAAATATCTTCCTAAACCCAATAGAAAACGTTTAAGGCCATGTAAAATGAGCCTTTCTGAGATTATGACCATTGTTGTCATGTTTCATCTTAGCCATTATAGGACTTTCAAAGACTTTTATCAGCACTGTCTTGTCATCCACTATCGAAAAGAGTTCCCCTCTTTGGTAAGTTACAATCGTTTTATAGAGTTAATGCCATTTACTTTTATACCTTTGTTTATTTTGCAATATTCTTTATTTGGCAAAAGAACAGGAAAATACTTTATTGATTCTACGAAGCTTGAAGTTTGTCATAATTTGAGAATCTTTTCTCATAAGGTGTTTAAAAACATAGCTAAAAGAGGAAAGACATCTACAGGTTGGTTCTTTGGGTTCAAACTTCATCTCATCATTAACAATGAGGGAGAACTTGTAAATTTTTGGTTAACCACAGGAAACATAGATGACCGTAGCGTTGTCTCTCTGCTTGTAAAAGATCTTAAAGGTTGGCTCTTTGGAGATAAAGGCTATGTGAATTTTAAGCTTTTTGAAGCTTTAAAAAAGCAAGGTCTTGAGCTTATTACAAGGTTTCGTAAAAACATGAAAAGCAAAGTTTTCCAACCTGGACAAGAATTTTTACTTTCTAAGCGCGGCGTTATTGAATCTGTTATTGATCAATTAAAATCTATCCTTCAAATACAACATACAAGGCATAGGTCTGTGTTAAACTTCCAAGTAAATATCCTAGCGGGCTTAATTGCTTATACCTTCATTCCAAAAAAACCTTCTGTGGGCTTTCATAAGCTTAACAATTTTAATAATTATTCCTCATTTCTTATATCGAACTGACGTTACGATAAAAGGAGCAAATTTTCCCAAGAGCCCAAAATACTGATCTCGGTTTCCATTATAAAGCATCATGCTCCAGAGCCCTAAAAATGGAATAAGAACACCTGTTATTAGAAGGCCGAGATTGGCGAGGGCATAGTGACCATGAGACATAACACCTAATTGGAGAGGAAAAACTAAGTTTCCGGAGCCAAAAAACATTGCAAACATGGCTATACCCGTTGTCATAATAATTTTAAAGTGAGACATAAGAGACCTTTACAAAATAAAGAGGGTTAAAACTTAGAGAAAGTTTTAACAAAATGAAGAGACATAAAAATTTGGGGAAAAAATACATATGTGAGCTATGCGCCCACGACAACCACATGCGGGACGAAAAAAGAACAAGGATGAGGGGCTCTATAATTTTTCTTCATACCAGAAACCTTAACGCCAGGATCCAGGGATTGTCAAACATAAAAAGAAGAAAAGAAAAAGGGAGGGCGTATTACTTTTAAGACATGCCCATGATAATAACTCTTGTTATCGACATATTCTTCTTAAATTATCGGAATTTTATCAGCATAATAAAAAATATAAATGAAGCCAATATTGAGCGTATATTACGCCGACAAACTTTAAACCTATCTATAAAATCACGCCAGCTATGGCGAAGCATCTCATGAGAATCGAAGCAGCCAAAACAACGTAAAGCTCTCGAATTATTTAAAGAATATGATATTGTCACAGCTCAGCAAATTGGAGATCTATTTGGCTTTCAACCACGGACAAATGCTGCACTTTGTAAAAAATGGGTTGAAGGTGGTTTTTTAAAAATAGCGGATCACTGGAATAAAGCAAGAAAATATAAGCTCGCACTTTCCTATGATATCTTAGTTAAAGAGGATGAATAAATCCTATAATAAAAAAGTATCCTTTAAAAAGACTTCTCAAAGCGGACTTTTAATGATATTAATAAGAATCTATGTTTGATGGAGGGTCTTCAAAGTCTGAATTTTAATTGGTTAAAATAGATTTAAAGGGCATTTTTATGATGAAGCGTTGTTTTATACTTTTAAAGTTTTTTATCGTTTTTCTGCTTTTTCAAAGCGGTGTTTTCGCATTTAATTCTTTTCACGATGATGATGGAGAAAAAATATCTTTAAGGCTACGTCCTAAAGACGCTTCTCTTTCGAAAGAAGGAAAGATTTTTTTGCATTCTTTTATGGAAAATTATAAAAACGTTTTGCCTCAAGATCTAAAGCCTGCTTTTCAAACACCTCTAGATGTTTGTAGTTGGCTTAAAGCAACCTTTCAAGACGAGAAAAGCCTTTTTAAAGAATCTCCCACAGTCTTTTGTGTACGTGCCAAACATATCAAACGAAATATTCTTGTTGGGATGATGTTTTTTGAATGTTGTTTAAACAAGGATGGCGCTAAAATTATTCATATTCGTCAACTTGTTGTGAGGCCAAAATCTCAAAGAAAAGGAATTGGAAAGAAATTTCTCGACTTTATAAAAAGTCTCCATCCTGACTTTTCAGAAATTATTGTTGATGGTCGACGTGTGAATACAAAAGCTTGTGCTTTCTATAGGGCAAACGGGTTTAAAATTTTAGAGAATCCCCATGATAAAACTTTGTCTCCTCAAGAAAAATATGTTGGATATTCTTTTAAGCCGTCTTTGTCATTAGATCATCAGGATTAAGCATAGATTTTTTGAGTAAGAGGAAACCGTTTCAAGTTAAATTTTGTCCAGATATCATCAAGACCTGTTAAAAGATCTGTTATCATCTGTTGTGTATGAAGCGGGCTCGGTGTTATTCGGAATCGTTCAGTTCCAATTGGAACTGTAGGATAGTTAATGGGCTGAACATAAATATGGTGATGTTTTAAAAGATAATTTGCCGTGCTGCGGCAAAGATGTGCATCTCCGATAATGACAGGAACAATATGACTTTGATTCGGAATCAACGAGATTCCTAAATCTTCAAGTCCATCTTTGACAATTTTAACATTCTTCTGATGTGCTTCTCTTAACTCAGGGTGATTTTTAAGATGGTGAAGGCTCTCATAAACACCGGCCATAATGGCAGGAGGAAGAGCTGTTGTAAAAATAAAAGAAGATGCAAAACATCTAATAAAATCAATTAAAAAGGTGGATCCTGATAAGTATCCTCCAATAAGTCCAAATGCTTTTCCAAATGTTCCAGAAATTAGATCAATATCATCTTGAAGACCGCGTTCTTCTGCTATTCCTCCTCCTCGTTTTCCATAAAGGCCAACGGCATGTACTTCATCAAGAAAGGTAAGGGCATTATACTTTTTAGCAAGATCACAAAAATCTTCGATGGGGGCTATGTCTCCATCCATGGAATAGACAGACTCAAAAGCAATGATTTTAGGGCGTAAAGGGTCTTGCGCATGGGAAGCTTCAAGAAGACGTTTGAGATCTTGGGGGCAATTATGTTTAAAAATATGTTTTTCAGCACGTGAAAGACGAATACCCTGAATCATGGATGCATGATTACATTCATCTGAAAAAATAACACATTGGGGAAGCTTTGCTCCTAAGGTTCCAAGAGCAGCTTCATTTGCGACATATCCTGATGTGCAGATTAAAGCAGCATCTTTCTGATGCAGATCTGCAAGGCTCTCTTCAAGACGTTGATGAGAAGGTGTTGTGCCCGATATGTTCCGCGTTCCTCCCGCACCTGCTCCTCTTTTTGAAAAAGTTTGTTGAACGGCACTGAGAACATTTGGATTTTGACCCATTCCCAGATAATCATTACTGCACCAAACAATAACTTCTTGAGGAGGAAGGACGTTGTCGGGTGGATGATAAAGAGCCCTTGGGAAATGTCCGCAAAGACGCTCGAGGGGTGTAAAGTACCGGTAATTGCCTGAGTTTTTCCAAGCTTCTAAGGTCTCTTTTAAAAAACGCGTATAGTTCATCAAAAAATCCAATGGAGTCTTTTGGAGGTTAAATGCGAAGCGACCTTATCATATTATTTCTTTTTATGCTCGTTTTTTTGTTTTCAAAGAAGACTTTCTTCAATTTTAAATAAAAGAGAGACAAGAAAGCCTTCTTCTTAGTTAATCAGAAAGGTGTTTGTCTTTAGAGAACGGAAGATTTTCCAAGAGCCTTTTTATAATTTAATTCTGCAAAATCCCAGTTCAAGAGATGCAACATGCAAGCGTCCACATAAGAAGCTCTTTGATTTTGGTAGTCAAGATAATAGGCATGTTCCCACACATCACATGTTAAAAGAGGCGTAAATTCAGATGTTAAAGGGGTGTCAGCATTTGGAGTTTTAAGAATCTGAAGCTCACCTGATAAATGGCTTACAAGCCAAGCCCAACCACTTCCAAATTGAGCAAGAGCTGCTTTTTTAAAATCATCTTTAAAATTTTCGAGAGAGCCAAACGATTTATTCAGCGCTTTCTGAAGATCTTGGGAAGGGGAAGTGGGCGTAGGGTTTAAAGAGTTCCAGTAAAACGTATGGTTCCAAACTTGAGCGGCGTTATTAAAAATACTTTGTTTTTCAGGATCATTATAAGTTGCAAGGATAACTTCCTGGAGACTTCTTGTTTCAAGCGGCGTGTTTTCAACAAGCTTGTTTAGGTTTGTAACATATCCTTGATGATGTTTTTCATAATGAAATTCAAGTGTTCTCTCTGAAATATAAGGTTCAAGTGCATTTTTTGCATAGGGTAAAGGATCGAGTTTAAACATTATTTTCTCCTAAAATGGGGTGACGATAAAGTTTTTGTATCATACACGTTCTATTTTGTTTAAAAAAGAGGATATCTCTTGACAAAGCAAACATCGTTTGATACCTCTTTTTCAATGTTCTTGAGGTTTTAAAGTTTTGTAAGAACATTACAAACTCGCATTAATTTAAGGTCTGTGTTATGAAAATCGTAAACTCACTTAAAACCATGAAGTCCCGTCATAAAGCTTGTAAGATTGTACGACGTAAAGGCCGTGTTTTTGTTATAAACAAAGAAAATCCACGTTTTAAAGCACGTCAAGGATAATTTTCCTACATTCTTTCGCTCTGGTATTTGAGGTATGTGATTAAGCTTCTGAAAGATAAGTCTTTAGGAGCTTTGTCGTTTTTGAGCTCTTAGGCGATTTTCATTTTCTAAAATAAAGACGTGAACAATAGGGACATTTTATTTCAGTCTGATGAGGAATGTTAAGATATATTTTAGGATGGCCATAGGGGGCATCAAACCCTTCACAAGAAATGATTTCAGAAGAAACAACATTAACTTCTTTCAGCATAAGGTTATTCTCTAATAGAATTTTTTGATTCATAAATCATATTGCTCCGTGCAAAAATTATTAAATATCAACTTTAATATTATATTAAAGAAGCACAGAAGATCTTATTGCGTCTTTATGTTCAGGATTATGAATCGCAGAAGCATTCGGTTGTTTTTTTTCTGGTTTTGAAGGCACAGCGTCAACAGAAACTGTTTTTACTTTTTTAGAAAGATCGACAGATTGAGGAGGTGACACATCTATAGCATTTGCAACATCTATAATGGGTGTTGAAGATTTTTGCACATTTAGATGCGCTTCTGGAGAAGCTTCTGATAATTTTAAAACAATATCAATAGGGGTAGTGGGAGAGGAAGATAAAGGCTGATCTGCTAAATCTTTCTTAATTTCAACTGCAGATATTTGTGAAGCACACACCAGGAGTGATGATGAAGCAACAACACAAGATAACAAGACGTTTTTAAAACAAATAGGAAGGAGAGGTGTTACTGATATTTTCTTTTTATGAAGGGTCATGATTCTTTTTTATGTTTAATTTTTTTGCCCAGCCGGAGGAGGTAAGAGCTTTTCCTCGACAACCGGAGGTAGTTTATCATTAATTTGTGAACTTGTCTCGTTTAAAATGGAAGGCTTATGGATTGTTCTTTCCGCTAGGATTGTAAGACCTAGGCTGGTGAGCATAAAAAGCCCTGCAAGAATGGCTGTTGTGCGTGTCAGAAGATTGGCCGTGCCGCGCGTTGTAAGGAAACCCCCAGAGCCTCCTCCGAGGCCTGAAAGGCCGCCACCTTCACTGCGTTGAATTAAAATAATACCAACCATAGAAAGGGCAATGATAAGATGAATGACAATAAGAACGAGCTGCATGGTAAAGTTCCTTTAAGAAAAGAGAGGATCAACACTCTGTTTGTAGTCGTTTCTATGAAAAAAATCTAGATTTATTTTTGTTAATAACATCCAATTTTAAAATTAAAAAGAATTTTCTTTGAAACAAAATAAAAATTTCACAGGAAAAATTTTTAAAAAGAGTTATTTTATAGGGATAATAACTTTAAAACGTTTAAAACATTTTTTCGTCAATGTCAAAATTTTTCCTTGATCTTAGAGAGATTCTTAAAATTTTCGTCTCCCTCTTTTAGAGGTGTTAGTTTTTGAATAGGGTTGATGCTCAAGAACGCTCTCCTCTTCAGAGCTATCATCATTCGAAAGTCGTTTTTTAACTTCCATTTTTAAACACAAAGATTTACTTTTTTCCATAGTAAACGCGTCCGAGAGATTTCGTCTTGACTGTGATCGTAAGGGTGATTTGTCGTATAGAAAAGAAGAGGAAGTGGCGTCATACGTTGTTGCTTGTTTATTTTTTTTTGGAGGCGTATTTTCTGGTTCCATTGAAATCGATGGGCCACTTAAAGGAAGAATATCCATGGGAGCAGGTGCGTCAGAAGCCAAAAATGAAAGGGGAAGAGGTGGCGATGGTGAGTCAAAAGCAGCTCTATCCTGCATGGGTTCTGCATCTAAGCCTTGTGCTAAAAATACTTCACTGAGAGGGACTTCAGACGTGTCTTTTTTGAAAGTTGGAGCTGAATGGGGGCGTTGAGGGTGTTTTTCAACTGAAGGACAGGCAGGCCTTTGGCCTGTTTTAGAACGTTTAGGGGAATAAAGTGCGACGTTCCCCATAAGAGAGCTGAGCTCGTGCTCTTCAGGATCTAAAGCATAAGACATAGAAAAGGTTAAAAAACATGCTACAAATAATATAAAGGATTGAAAAATTTGCTTTTTCAAAATGAAAACTCCAAAAAAATAAAACCAACGTAAAATACAAAAATTATAATTTTTTAAATATGTAGCATTCTTTTAGCATAGAGAAGTTTGTTTTCAAGATGGTTTTTTGGATTTTTTTGTAACGTTATGATAAGAAAGAGAAGAATTTTTTCTGCTGCAAAAATTTCTGAATTTCAAGAAGTGTTCTTGCAAGATTATCGAGATAAACAGCAAGAAGGACGTTATCATTGGCTTTTGATCCAACGGTCTCTAAATAAACATTTCCCAATCCTTTTTCTTGAAGAAAGTTTCTAAAAACAAGGTCTTGATATAAAATAAAGGGATTATTTGAGATAACCAGAAAGGATGATTTTTTTATATCCGGAGCATTTTTCCAAAAAGTTTGATAGGATAGAGGCAAGAAACTTGGTTTTTTTTGAAATTGTTGAAAAGAAGTCAACCAGGCTGTGAGCGTATCCTTTGTTGTTGGACGATGATAGTCTTGTGGACAAGGAGCATCAATAAAAAGGATCTTATTTCGAAGTGTTTCATTTAGGATGAGTTGATCCCAAATAATACGAGCTGCATCACTTTCATTAAGGGGAGGTACTTGAGGAGGTATCCAGCCCTCTCTAATAGGGATTTGAGAAGGATTTGGATTTAAGAGGTTCTCTTTTTCAGATGTTTCAATATTAAGCTTTCGATCACCCGTGAGAAAAATAATATGACCTTTTTCCTGGGTTTCCTTAGAAAGGTTTGGCCATATCTTTGTATTGAAAAAATTTATACGGCTTTGCATTTTTTCAACGTGACCACCATGAATAAAAATGTAGTGAGGCGAAGTGCTCGTTTCTTTTGAAGGAAGAATTTCTTCCACGAAACCTAACTTTTTAAGGAAAGGAAGAATTTTGTCTTTTTGAAAAGGGACTTCTTGCATTTGCCAACGATCAATTCCAGGTTTTCGCATGTAGTATTTATGTAAATCTTCCGTCATCTGTTTAAGATTTACTGTTGAAAGATTTAAAGCCTGAAATAAATGAAGAAGAGCAGATGAAGGGTTACCGTCCTTTTTTGTCAGAAGAAAAATGGGGTTGTGTGGCTTCATGGGGCAAGGCTTTCTTTTTAAGGTTATTGGTTACTTCGTAAAGCCATCTTGCAATATTATCCAAATAAACTGCAAGAAGTGTGTCTGACTCTGCTTTAGAACCAACCGTTTCAAGAAAGATATGATCAAATCCTTCTTCTTCAAGTGCATTTCTAAAAACCTGATCTTGATAGTAAATATAAGGATTATTTGAAATAGCTAAAATTTGAACGGCCTTTAAATCTGGCGCATTTTTCCAAAAAAGCCGTTCTTTTTGAGAAACTGAAAGAGGGTCTTTTTGAAAAGATTCAAAAGATTTAAGCCATGCTTTTATCGTATCTTTTGTCGTGGGACGTTTTCCATCCTTTAAAGCGGGTGCAGACACAAAAAGAACTTTATCACGCAAAAATTTATCAGGAACAAGCTGATCCCATATAATTTGGGCAGCATCGTTTTCTGTTTCAATGGGGCGGTTGGGTTTTTGCCAATCTGGTCTTAATTGAATCTCTGAAGAATCAGGATTAAAGAGCGTTTCTTTTTCATTTAAAGTTGTATCAAGTTTTCTGTTTCCTGACAGGAAAATAATTTTAACGCGTTCTTGAGCTTCTCGGGTAAGATGAGGCCAAACATTTTCAAGAAAATAAGTGACGCGATTTTGCATTCTTCCAACTGTTGCGCCATGAATAAAAATATAATCGACAGATTTAAGCATATGAGGTGTTGGAGAAATAGCATCAATGACCCCGAGCTTTTCAAGGATCGGAAAAATTTTTTCTTTATCATGGGAAACCTCTTGCATATGCCATCTTTCTTGCCCTGCCTTACGCAAAAAATCACGTTGTGCAATGGTATTCATTTCAAAGATGTTTGTTGAGGAATAACCCAAAGCTTGAAAAAGCTCTTGAAGGGCATAAGAGGGCTTGCCATCTTGCTTTACAAGTCCATCATAGGCTTGACTTGACACAGGAAAAGCAAAAAGAGATATCCAGAAAAGATAAATAACTTTTGTTTTTAAAGAAGAGAAAGAAATCATTTTTAAATTCCTACACATGTTAATTTTGTCAATCATTTAAGTTTTGTGATGAGAAGTATCTCATATAAGAGCTTTTTTTAAAAGAGGAAGAAATGTTTCCAAAGAAAGACTTGCACCTCCAATAAGAGCCCCATCGACATTAGAAAGACTAAGGATATCCGAAATGTTCTGATCCGTTACGGACCCTCCATAAAGAAGGGGAATATCATGATTGGGAAAAAGAGACTTTAAGGCATTTTTTAGATTTTTATGAACGTCTCTTATTTCATCTAAGGAGGGTACATGTCCTGTGCCAATGGCCCAAAGAGGCTCATACGCAATCATAAGTGGGGGGAGAAGAGTGGTTGACATCGCGTTAATTTTTTCTTGAAAAGGAAAACACATTTCTTGGAGTTGATTGAGAACATAAGGAATGGTGTTTAAAGCGGTGCGTGTTTCAAGATTTTCACCCAGGCAGAGAATTGGAATGAGAGTATTTGAAAGGCATCGAGAAGTTTTTTGTTGTAAAAGGTCTTTCCCTTCTTGATGATAAAGACGCCTTTCGGAGTGGCCAATAAGGACACCTTTGACACCAAATTCTTTTATATGCAAGGCGGATACTTCTCCAGTAAAGGCGCCTTTTTCATGGGCACTTATATCCTGAGCAGCAAGAAACAGAGAGCTTTTCTCTGAAAGGATTAATGTATGAAGAGCCTCCAGGAAAGGAAAAGGTGGCGCAATAAAATAATGAAAGGAGGAAGAAGGTGTCTCTTTTAAAAAGCGAATAATCCCTTGGGTGAGATTTTTGGCTTCAGTTAAAGAAAGATTCATTTTCCAGTTGCCAATGATATATTTCATAATGTCGTTTTCTTTCTCTTAAAGAATGTAAGTTAGGGTATGGTAATTTTATCGAATCAGTATAGTTTTTTTTAAAATTTTTTGTAAAGGACTTGCTCTCTTTTTAGGGCATGTTTAAGATACCTTTATCCTAAAGGGGGACGTCGGCCTTCTTGTTTTAAAAGAATTGGTTTTGGTTGAACTAAATTAAAGGAAAATTAATCTAAATGATCCGAATTATTCGAGAGTTTTCTGTTTCATGGGTTTCTAAAGCGCTTCTTATTCTTCTGATTGGAAGTTTTGGAATTTGGGGCATTACAGATTTTTTACGTCCAAAATTCCGCTCAGATGTTGTTGCGACGGTTGGCAAAGAAACAATTACACGTGTGCTTTTTTATCAATCTTTAAGAAATGAAATGTCTCGTATTCGCAGTCAGATGGGAGATGAGATAGATAAAAATCCTAAGCTTTTAATGATGATATCTTCTCAGGTTTTAACAAATTTAATTCAAGAATCTCTTCTTCGCCAAGAGCTTAAAAATTTAAATCTTTTTATCAGTGATGAAACATTAAAAGATATTGTTCATTCGGAAGATGCTTTTCGAGATGAAAACGGACAATTTTCCAAGAAAAAATTTGATGTTTTGCTTGCCCATCAAGGAGTTTCAGAATCTTATTATCTTTCGATGATTAAAAAGGATTTACAAAAAAGATTTCTCATTAAGGCTGTTATACAAGGCGTTAAAATGCCTGAAAATATGTTAACACCTTTTGTCGAGCAATTAAAAGAAACACGATCTTTGAGTGTTGCTGTTCTTCCAATAAGTATTTTTCCGATTGTTGAAGTCCCCTCTGAAGAAGAGCTACGTTCTTTTTATGACGCAAACAATGAACTTTTTATGTTGCCGGAGGTGCGTGATTTAAGTGTTGTTATTATAGATGCAAAAACTTATGAAGACCAACTTAAAAGCACGGAGCCTTCTTTGCAAAAAGAAGAACGCGCTGAAAAAGCTTTAGGGATGGTCTACCAAGCTGGTAAAGAAATTCAAGACGCCTTTGCGTCAGGATCCACGCTCATGGAAATTTCAAATTCGATGAATTTACCCTTTGCAACAATTCAAAAAGTTACCATCACAGGCCAAGGGGAAGATGGTGTTTCAAAAATTGGCCCTAAAGCCGGCCTTTTTACGGAAGATATGCTAAAACAAGCTTTTGAACTTGGTGAAGGAAACGAAAGTGATTTGATAGAACTTGGAAAAGGCCGTTTTTATATTGTTGTGGTTGATCGGATAGATCCTCAAGCTATTCCTCCGTTTGAGCGCGTAAAAGATAAGGTCATCGAAAAATACAAAGATGTGCTTCGCATGAAACTTGCTCTCAAAAAAGCAAAGGAATTGATGGAAAAGCTTCAAAAAGGACAATCCTTACAAAAAATAGCTCAAGAGAACAATCTTTCCTATCAAGATTTTCCAAATGTAAGTTTCTTATCTCCTCCCAAAAATCTTTCAGAAGATTTTTTGATAAAACTTTTTTCTCAGCCTGTGGGCGGTGCAGCCATGAGTATGACTCCTCAAGAAATCAAAATTGGCCAAGTGAAAAAAATCTCTCCAAACACGTTTAAAGATTCTAAAAAAATAGAAGAAAATATAAAAAGAATCCAAGATGAATTTGTGGAAGATTTCATCAATCAATTTATGTCAGTTTTGCAAGAAGAGTTTCCTGTGGAAGTAAATGCAAGCGTTTTTGAAGAAATGATCCAGGAAAATTAATGAATATTTAATGTCTTTTTCTTATTGGAAAATTAATCTTTAAAATCCGAGTAAAAAGTGGAGATGATATGAAAAAACAAAGAACTAGGTGCTTATTAGGAGTGCTATTAAGTACCGCTCTGAGTTTATCAAGCGTAACCTTCGCTCATCAGTTTGCACAATTTGTATGCCATTCTCATAATATCACCAGTATTAATCCCCAAATAACAGATAGAGAATGTTACGAACTTTTCGCAGAGACTGAATTTTATAATATCAAAAATGATGTCCCTCAGTTTGAAGATACTCTACATCAAAAAAATAAAACGTATAAACGTCTTTCGACAACTTTTTTGGATCAAAATCAACAACTTTTTTTAGGACAAGCTGAGTTTGATCTTATTCGAGAGGAGGAATCTTATCGTGTTAAGAAGGACATGTATTTTTTGCTTGATCTTGAAAAGCATATGATACGGGGTGGATGGATCGTTCCTGGCTATTGTAAGGGTAATTTAATAGGAAACGATCAACATATTCATTATTGGCCTAGATCATAGGTCTCTCATTCTTTATTTTAAAGGGCAATGTAGGCCTTCGGGTAAGGGGTGTTCTAAACACTTGATTCCAGGGAGCTTATGGCCTTCTAGCCATTCTAGAAAAGCACCTCCTCCTGTGGAAACATATGTAAAATCATCTATAACGCCCGTTTTTGAAAGAACTGCAACCGTGTCTCCACCTCCTGCAATACTGATAAGCGTTTTTTGACGCGATCGTTTAGCAACTTCAAGCGCAATATCGCGCGTTCCTTCATCAAAAGGCGGAACTTCGAAGACACCAAGAGGACCATTCCAGAGAACAGTCTTACAATCTTTAAGATGCGCTATAATTGAACGTCTGGTCGTCGGTCCAATATCAACAATAAAGCTGTCATGTGGAACGTTTTCGATTGTTGTTCGTTCAAAAGGCGCATTTTCTATGATTTGAGGCGTAATAATTACGTCAGAAGGTAAAAGGAGCTCACAATTTCTTTCTTTTGCAAAAGAAATAATTTCAAGCGCTAAATCTTTCATGCTTTCTTCATAAAGAGATTTCCCAATATTGAAGCCTTGAGCATAAAGAAGCGTATTTGCCATTCCTCCCCCCAAAACGAGTTTATTCAATTTTGGAATGAGATTCCTAAGGAGCTGAAGTTTCGTAGAAACCTTTGAACCTCCAACAATACCCATAATTGGACGTTCAGGATTTTCAAGAATAAGAGAAAGTGCTTTAAGTTCAGCTTCCATCAACCTTCCAATTGCGACAATAGGCATATGTTTTGGCAAGGCTTCAACAGAGGCATGGGCACGATGGGAAGTCGAAAAAGCATCATTAATATAAATGTCACCTAAGTGAGCAAGCTGTTCCGCAAAGTGAGGATCATTTTGTTCTTCTTCTTTATGAAATCTTAAATTTTCAAGAAGAAGGATCTGACCTTTAAGGAGATTTTGAACAGCTTTTTCTACATCTGGTCCAATACAATCTGGGATAAATTGAATAGAGGCACCATAAAGGCTATCACTTAAAGCTTCTTGGATGATTTTAAGGGAAAGAAGAGGATCTCTTCCCTTCGGTCTTCCTAAGTGAGATAAAATGATAATTTTTGCACCCTTGTCCATCAATTCATTGAGTGTGGGGGCAGCTTTATCGATTCGGGTTGAATCTATAATTTTCTGATCATGAAGAGGGACATTGAAATCACATCTTACAATAACGCGTTTTCCTGAAACATCAAGATCATCTATTGTTAAAAATTTTTCCATATTTTTCCATGATTCGTCTTGAATATTAGAATAAAAACACTTCAGAAAGCATTAAGAATATGCTTCAAACTTTAAAACAATAAATGCATAAGATCTATATAAAAAATACTTAAAATGATAAAAAAACAAAATTATTTTTTATAGATCCTTTTTTTCTTTCAAAATACCAAAGCATGACCAACACTTTGTTATGTGTTGGAAATAGGATAATATTAAACCAGCTTAAAATATGGTCTTTGTTAGAATTTTCTTGAAATTATGCCTGTGAAGAAGATAAGAGTAAGAGGAATTAGGATTTTTTAAATGACAAAAAAAGAAGATACCGCCATCGTTTCTGAAAATATTATTGAGACTTCTTTTAAAAAAGCTCTTTCTGAACGATATTTGGCATATGCGCTTTCGACAATTATGGATCGGTCTTTACCTGATGTCCGCGATGGCTTAAAGCCTGTTCATCGTCGGCTTCTTTATGCCATGCATGAGCTTGGCCTAAGTCCTCAAAAAGGATATAAAAAGGCAGCCCGGGTCGTTGGAGACGTTATTGGAAAGTTTCATCCCCATGGAGAAGGATCAATCTATGATGCTCTTGTTAGAATGGCGCAAGATTTTGCTTGTCGTTATCCGCTTGTAGATGGTCAGGGTAATTTCGGAAACATTGATGGGGATAACGCTGCTGCCATGCGTTACACAGAAGCACGTTTGACAGATGTGGCCCAAGCAATGCTTGAAGGAATTGAAGAAGAAACAGTTCTTTTAAAGCCAACCTATGATGGGACACTCGAAGAGCCAAGTCTTTTGCCAGCACGTTTCCCCAATCTTTTAGCAAATGGTGCGATGGGAATTGCTGTTGGAATGGCAACAAATATTCCTCCCCATAATGTTGGCGAAATTTGCAAAGCCCTCCTCTATCTTATGGATCATAAAGACGCGAAGACAGAAGAGTTGCTTGAATTTATAAAAGGACCTGATTTTCCAACAGGGGGTATTTTAATTGAAGAAAAAGATGCGTTTCTGAAAGCGTATGAAACAGGACGCGGAAAGTTTCGTTTGAGAGCTTCTTGGACAAAAGAAAACGTACCAGGAGGAGGATATGTTGCCGTTGTGACTCAAATTCCTTACCACGTTCAAAAAAACAAGCTTATTGAAAAAATGGCAGATCTTTTGGAGATTAAAAAATTACCCTTTTTAGCTGATTTGAGAGATGAATCTGCAAGCGACATTCGTCTTGTTCTCATTCCCAAAAGCCGTGATCTTGATCCGATATTTTTTATGGAAAGCCTTTTCCGAGAAACAGATCTAGAAGTTAGAATTTCTCTTAATATGAATGTTTTGGATGCTGACTGTGTGCCACGGGTTATGTCTCTTCGAGAGGTTTTAGATTCTTTTCTAGCGCACCGATTGAATATACTTTTAAGTCAAGGATCTTATCGTCTTAGAGTTGTTAAAAACCGTCTTGAGATCTTAAGAGGATTTTTGATTGCTTTTTTAAATTTAGATGAAATTATTCAGATTATAAGAGAAGAGGATGATCCGAAATCAACGATGATTCTTCGGTTTAATCTTTCAGAAATTCAAGCAGAAGCAATTTTAAACATGAGACTTCGGTCTCTTCGTAAATTAGAAGAGATAGAAATCAAAAAAGAAACGCAAAAACTTGAAGAGGAAGAAAAAGAACTCGAAGATTTACTGGCGCATGAAAAGGTACAAAAGAAAGCCCTAAAAGAAGATATCTTATGGATTGAGAAAAAATTTGGCAGCCAAACTTCACTTGGTGCAAGGCGGACATGTTTTGAGGCTCTTCCTCAAGGACTTGATATGGACATAGAAAGTTTTATTGAAAAAGAACCTTTAACACTTTGTTGCTCACAAAATGGATGGATTCGCTCTATAAATGGTCACTTAACGCCTGAAGATATTCAAAAAATTAAATATAAAGAAGGAGATAAAGAAGGTTATATTTTAAAAGTGATGAGTACGGATAAACTTTTAATTGGAACGACAACGGGCCGATTTTACACCCTTTCGATTGATAAGCTTCCCCGTGGACGTGGCTATGGAGAACCATTACAGCTCTTGATTGACTTAGAGCCGAATTCGGAAGTTTTGGGTCTTTATCCATATGGATCAGACCATCCTATGACGGATTTTTTAATGCTTGCAACGGATGGCAGAGGATTTAGAACAAAAGTTGAAAATCTTCTCGCTCAAACAAAAGTGGGAAAACAAATTTTAACATGCCCAGAAAATGTAAAAGCTTTTGGTTTTTTCCCGTTTTCAGATTTAGAAAGCACTGTTGCGCTATTAGGAAGTAATAAAAGATTGCTTCTTTTAAAAATGAAAGATGTTGCAGAGCTTTCCAAAGGAAGAGGATCTATGCTTCAAAAATATAGAGGCGCTCAACTTACTGAGGCGATCATGATGTCTTCTCTTCAAACGCTTGTTTGGAAAAGAGTAAAAGGAAAAGAGGTTCCCCTTGAAAATCAGCACTATTGGATAGGGAAGTGTGGAGATGTTGGAAGGCTTCTTCCTGTAGAATTTCAAGGAGATGGTTATTTAGCTGTTGAGAGTGTTAAAAAGAAGTCTTAAAAAAATTATAATAAAGAAAAATTAAAATATAATTATGTTTTGATTTGTTTAAGAAAAACAATTAAACTTCTTAAAAGGTTAATCATATAAATAACTAGAATACGGAAGAATTCATTACTATGAAAAATCGTCTTTACCACATCAATTTTATTGGCATGATCCTTTTTGGATTTATGGTGTCATCATTTATAATTATGGGTTCAGAAACCTCTCAAGCCAGCCAAAAAGCTAATGTAAGTAATATTACATTTGAAAGAGCTGTATCTAAAATATTAGAAGCGGCACATCTTTATAACTTTGTTATAAATACAGAAGATGGACCTCTGCAACTTGTAGGAATTGAGAAAAAAGACCATAAAGGCAATGTCCTTAAAAATCAATTTGATGCTCCGGTAATTGCTTCTTATGAATGGAAAAAAGGAGAGGATTTTACGGGTGCAATTAATGCAAATGCTGCAGATATCGATAATCATTATTTGACACGAGCAGTTGAAAATGCTCTTAAAGATTTAAAGCTTGTGCCTAAGGATATTTCTCCTCAAGATCTTCATGACCTTGGTTATGCGTATGTCAAAAGTATTAAAAATATTTTTTATGATGAGTTAATTTCTTACTATCATTTGCAATCTCAAACAGGGGATAATGATATGTGGGGTGTTTTATATTTTCAAAAAGGATCTTCCATGCATGTCTTACCTCTTGAGCCTGCAAACCAACTTCAACATAAATTTTCTTTAATGTATGAAAATGCAATCAAACGTGCCTTTATGACGCCTTATGGAGATGCTTCTCTTCGATGGCATATTATTCCTGAAGCTTTGAAAGAGATTCTTAAACCACTCAGGTTTCAATCTAATTCATAAAGAGAAGCTTTTAGAAAGCAAGGCTTAAAATTTAGTGGGATGAACTCTAGAGAAGACGCTAAAAAAATTTAAAAGACTTTAAAAGAAGAAATTAAACTTTATTAAAAGAAGAAGATTTGACAGAGCTATAGCGAAAAAAAATGAAAAGATTATCGGAAGGGAGATAACCGAAAATCTAAGCGTATGTATGTACGTTAAGTCTCCCTTTTTCTCAGGAGAATAATAAATTCTCTTTAGACCCCATAAATTCTATGAAATTGCTCAGCGAGAATGCCCTTTATGTGAAAAGTTTTCGCAAATCAAATTCCTATAAAAAGACTGATTTATCGGCACCAATAGAAAAAAGCCAGGTCAAAATAACTCAAAAATATCTTATCTTGCAGTAATAATTGACAGAAAAATTAGTTCAAGGGGAAATTATTGCATACTGTGGCCTCTGGATATGTATGGTATGCATTAAGACTTTTTATTTGATGAGAAAACAATTCTTAGAATTTTGTTTCTGAGTGAATTTGAAATCATTTAAAAAGATCTCTTTTCTTGAGAGGCCATCTTATTTTTTTGCCAACTTATATCAGCTTTATGGGCTAACTTTCTTTTTATATTTCTGAAAAAGCCTTTAATTTTTCTAAAAGAATTTCTTTTTCAGAAGGCGAATAAGGAAGAGTATAGGGCTCTCCCCAGACAACATTCGGCCAAAGGGCATCTGTCTTGTGCCGTGCAACCATATGAATGTGCAAAGTCGGAATAATATTTCCGATGGCGGCAATATTGAGTTTATCTGCTTTGTGAAGAGATTTAATAAAAGGAGAAAGAGCCCTTATTTCTGTGCCAAGGAGATCTTGATCTTTTTCAGTGAGCTCATAAATTTCTTGTATGTTTTTGCGGCGTGGCACAAGAATAAGCCATAAAAATCGTGCATCATTTTTAAGAAAAAGATGAGAAAGAGGAAGATCTTTGATAAAAAAACAGTCTTTTTCAAAAAGAGGGCGCAATTGAAGCATTTTTTTCTTCTTGAGGCGTAAACATTAAAGGTAATTTTTCATTTACTTCCTTAAAAAAAGGAATGCTCGGCTGGGCGCCTTCTTTAAGGCATGCAAGACTTGAGGCAAGACTTGCATATCGTAGAGCGGAGGGAAGGGGGATCTGTTGAGAAACCTGGGCTGCAAGAGCACCTGTAAACGTATCACCGGCTCCGGTCGTGTCACAAGGTGTAATTTTAAAGGCCTCTAGGGTATAAGTAACATCGGGAGTCGCGGCAATAAGGCCTTGTGGACCTAAAGTAATGACACATGTTCCTTTGAACACAAGTGCAAGTTGACCAGCAAGATCTTTAAGAGAAGAAAAAGAAAGATTCAAATTCTGCGCTGTCATGTGTGCTTCTCTTTCATTAAGAACAAGCGTTGTAAGACATTTTAAGATATTCAAAGGAATTGGAAAAGCTGGGGCTGCATTTAAAAGGATTGGACATTTTTTGGTATAAGCACGTTGAGTAAGGGCCCAGTTCTCCAAAAGAGGCGTCTCGAGTTGCAAAAGAAGAAGCCCTTCTTCTGAAAGCTTATCATCTGGAACTTGAGAATGGGAAACATCTAAATTTGCGCCACTTGCCACCACAATGGCGTTTTCGGCTTTTTTATCGACATAAATGCTGGCGCATCCCGTTGGATTTTTACTTCTTTGAACACCTTTCGTGCAGATAGAATCTTTTTCAAGACCCTCCAATAAGGTATTTCCAAATGCATCTTCTCCCACTTTCCCATAGAAGAAAACAGATGCTTCCTGATGAGTAGGAAGGCTCCGCGCAGCTGCTACAGCTTGATTAGCTCCTTTTCCGCCAGGAGAAAGTTTATAATGGGGGCATAAAATGGTTTGTCCCGGTTTTGGAAGCTCTTCAACGGAAAAGAGAATATCCATATTGAGAGATCCAAAAACAGTGATCATAGGTTTTTCCTTTAAAGAGGGGGAAGCGTATTATTTTTCTGACGGTTGGCTCGTAAAGATAAGACCTTCTTTTCCACTCTGTGTGACGGTAACCGTATCTCCAGATTTAATTTTCCCCTCTAAGATTTGAGATGCTAAAATATTTTGAAGAGATCGTTGAATGACCCGTTTTAAGGGTCTTGCGCCATAGACAGGGTCATATCCCTCATTTGAAAGCCATTCTTTTGCAGAATCATCTAGAAGGAGTGTGATTTTTTGATCTTCTAAAAGTTTTTTAAGCCTGACAAGTTGAATATCAACAATTCCTTTCATATGTGCCCGTGAAAGACGTTTAAAGATAAGAATATCATCGAGGCGATTCAAAAACTCAGGTCGAAAATGGCTGCGAACAACGTCCATAACTTGATTTTTAACTTCTTGAGGAGGCTCTCCTTCAAAATCAGCATGGCTTAAAAATTCACTTCCAAGATTAGATGTCAAAATAATCAGCGTGTTTTTAAAGTCTACTGTGCGTCCTTGTCCATCCGTAAGACGTCCATCATCTAATACTTGAAGCAAAACATTAAAAACATCAGGATGGGCTTTTTCAATTTCATCAAAAAGGATCACTTGATAAGGACGACGCCTCACGGCTTCAGTTAAGGTTCCGCCTTCTTCATATCCGACATACCCGGGAGGAGCACCGATAAGCCTTGAAACAGCGTGCTTTTCCATAAATTCAGACATATCAATACGTAAAAGAGCGTGCTCATCATTAAAAAGAAAGGCCGCTAAAGCTTTTGCAAGTTCTGTCTTTCCAACACCTGTTGGCCCTAAAAATAAGAAAGATCCAATTGGGCGATTGGCATCTTGAAGACCCGATCGAGCCCGTCGTACAGCATTTGCAATCGAAGAGACGGCTTCATCTTGGCCTAAAACTCTTGATTTCATTTGATCTTCCATGGCCAAGAGTTTTTCGCGTTCACCTTCTAACATTTTATCTACAGGGATACCGGTCCAACGGGACACAATGGCAGCAACATCTTCTTCAGTTACTTCTTCTTTGAGTGTTTGAGATTGAGATTGGTCTGCACGTTCTTTAAGTTTTTGTTCAAGCCCCGGAATAAGCCCGTATGTAATTTCGCCCGCTTTTGCAAGATCCCCCCTACGATGTGCAATATCAAGCTCTAAGCGTGCCTGATCTAACTGTTCTTTAAGGCGTTGTGATTCAGAGAGTTTATCTTTTTGCTCTTTCCAATGGCTTGTGAGGCTTAAAGATTTTTCTTCAAGTTCAGAAAGTTCTTTTAAAAGCTTTTGAAGGCGATCTTGAGAAGCTTCATCTTTTTCTTTTTTAAGAGCTTCTCTCTCGATTTTTAGTTGGATGATACGACGATCGAGTTCATCAATTTCTTCCGGTTTAGAATCAACTTCCATGCGCAGACGGCTTGCAGCTTCATCAACAAGATCAATTGCCTTATCGGGTAAAAAACGATCTGTAATATAGCGATCAGATAAAACAGCTGCGCCAACAATGGCAGCATCTGTAATGCGGACCCCATGATGAAGTTCATATTTTTCCTTCAGCCCGCGCAAAATGGAAATTGTTTCTTCTACTGTAGGCTCAGAGACGTAAACAGGTTGAAAACGCCGTGCTAAAGCTGCGTCTTTTTCAATATATTGGCGATATTCATTTAAGGTTGTTGCGCCAACTGTATGAAGTTCCCCACGGGCAAGAGAAGGTTTAAGCATATTGGCCGCATCCATCGCACCGTCTGCTTTTCCTGCGCCCATAAGGGTATGAAGTTCATCAATGAAAAGAATGACATTGCCAGAAGAAGCTGAAATCTCAGAAAGAACAGCCTTGAGGCGCTCTTCAAATTCTCCTCGAAATTTTGCACCCGCAATCAAAGCGCCTAGGTCGAGGGACAGAAGATCTTTATTTTTTAAACTTTCAGGAACGTCTCCATTGACAATTCGAAGAGCAAGGCCTTCAACAATAGCCGTTTTCCCAACCCCCGGCTCTCCAATTAAAACAGGATTGTTCTTCGTTCGGCGAGAGAGGACTTGAATGGTACGTCGAATCTCTTCATCCCGCCCAATTACAGGATCAAGTTTTCCTTCCCGGGCTGCTGCTGTTAAATCACGTGTATATTTTCGGAGAGCCTCATAGGAGTCTTCCGAAGAAGCGGAATCTGCGGTTCGACCTTTGCGAAGATCTTGAATTGTTTGATTGAGGGCTTGAGCTGTAAGGCCTGATTTTTTTAAGATTTTTGAAGCTTCTGATTTATCGTACATGAGAAACGCTAAAAGTGCATACTCAAGCGTGACAAAAGAATCTCCCGCTTTTTTTGAAAGGTCTTCTGCCATTTCAAAAGTTTTATCAAGTTCTGGGGATAAAAAGACTTGTCCTGCGCCGCTTCCTTCAATTTGAGGTTGTTTGGCAAGAAAGGTATCTATTTCTTCAAGAACAGAATTTACATTTCCTTTAGAAGATTGAATCAAACGTTTTATAAAACCATCCTCTTCTTCAAGCAAAACTTTTAAGAGATGCTCGGGAAGGAGACGTTGATGACCCTTTCTATGGGCTAAAGTTTGAGCTTTTTGAAGAGCTGCTTTTAACTTTTCAGTATAAACATCAAGATTCATGATCTTATTTCTCTATTTTTTTATTGAATGACTGTTATTACATCTTGTTGCGTTTCTATAGGAGTTTCAGATTGGGCTTCTAAAGGCAAGGATTCTTGAAGAGCAGATTGAGGCGTGCTTTCGGAACGTGCTTGACGGTCTGCGTAAGATCGAGAATTTCCTCCTAAATATGGATGACGCGATCTTCTATTTTCAAAACGATTTTCGCGGTTCCGTGTGCTTTTGGGAGAGGGATTTTCGGGCCTTTCTCCTGAAGATGAAATTGTTTGTGGAACGTTCTCAATATCTGCTGCAAAAGAATTCTGTTGAAAGGTATGAGATTTATTTGGACGATGCCCTTCATCGCGCCAAATATTTCCATCTGATTCGTTGTCAGATGTCATGAGTCGAAAATAATGATCTGCAAATTGATAAAAACTTTCAGCTGCAATACGGTCTCCGCTTGAGTTGGCATCTCGGGCAAGGGCCATATATTTTTCAAAAATTTGATGAGCTGTGCCGCGAATTTTACCCTCGGGACCTTGGCTATCAAAAGTGTTATTAGAAGAATTCGATTTACGGGAGTTATTGCTGCTACGTCTACGAGTTTGGTTCAATTTCTGCATCCTCAAATTAGCATATATTCTTGATAATTAAGTAAAATTTCTTAAGAAGATAAGGAAAAAATCATACATACATCTTAATGTATGGAGAAAAGATACTTAAGAAACATTACACATTTTATATGTGTAGTACATCACTATTACACATTTATCCTGTTTTCACTCTAGAAAACTTCTTTGACTCTCGCAAGCGTAAAATCAAAATTTGGAATGAGGGACTCAAAAATTCTTGCTCATTAAGAAAGAGATGAGAAAGGTGTTTTAAAAGAAGCTTGAAGGGCTTGTATTTACTCGGAAAATATAAATCATGTCTCTCTTATTTTAATGCATCCTTGACATTCAGAATGCTTGCTTGGTTCCTATTAGAACACGCCCCTGCATGCGACACGAGCTATAGACATCTGGATATATTTCTCCAGACATTTTTTCGACAGCATCATATTTTCGGCCTAAGAGCTCTAAAGAAGATATCGGGAAAATATCTCTTGTTTCTGAGGTTAGTTCATTTGGATAAGGATAGATTTCAAAAGAAAAAGAACTTTGTTTCTGAAGCTTATCAAGAAGTTCTTGCGCTTTTTGTTCTGTTGTAACTTCTTGAGTTTTAAAGTTAAAGCTTGGAGCAACGGCAATAATGAGTTTTCCTTCAGGTTTTAGAAGAGAATAAAAATAGCCCCAAGCCGCATCAGAGCGAATATGATGTTGCGTACTCCAATCGATAAGGATGGTGGTGTATTTTTTAGGATTTGCAAGAGAAAATTCACTTAATTTGCCTGCTGAATACATATTAGTGTCATTAAAGTCAATATGATGAAAAGTCGTATCTCCGACGCGTGTATGACCCATGTCCATAAAGTCTATGAAATGTGCTTTGCCAAGTGCTACATTTTTTAAATTATCGTCCCAAGGACGGCACCCAATCACCAAGGTATCTTCAGACATAGAAAAAACATCGAAAGACACAAGGAAGAAAGAAAAAATAAATAAGAAAATAAAATTTAACGAGATGTGACGCATATTTGGAAAGCTCCCTATTTTAACTTTACAAAAGTAAAATGTTTAATTGTTATTATCTTAATAAAAGCTCTAATAATTTAAAAGGGAAAAAATTTTTAAATTATATAAAAAGTCTAAACCTTTCTTTGTCTTCTATTCAGAGCTTTTAAAAGAAAGAACTCAATCATAAGAAGTAAGTTTTTCTATTAGTGCAGAACATTGTTCTGATAAGACCGGATGTGTTTCTTGAAGAGCCTCTTTCATTCTATCACAAAGACATTCTAAATCAGAAATAAAATTAAGACATTCTTCTTCATGTGTTGGATAAAATTCATTAACAACCTGTGAGCACTTGATTGCTGCAGTTAAAGATTTCTCATACAAAGCAGCCTTCTCAAAATTTTTGGCTGCATTTAAATACATATATAGAGAACGTCTTCGTACGTTACTTTCTGAATCCATATAACAATCTCCCGTCAGCATATAATAATCTGCAGCAATACTATAATTTTTACATTTTTCTGCGCAAGTAGACATTAGCCAATGAATTTTAGCTATTCTATCTATTAAAAGTTGATCCGAATCATAATAATAGACTTCTTTTACGTCTCCATTTGAACTCTTCACAAGATTTTTTTTAGCAACTTTACACTGTAAATCAATATCACGGGCTGTGTTATCTCTGGCATATTTTAGGATATCTAAAACACTATCCCATTGCTCAAAAGCAAAAAAGTAATTTTGGGCTTCAAAGCTTATGATGGCTTCTTGAATGTAGGGCAAGATTTTTAAAGGTCTTGGATGTCTCGTTTCTGAAATGTCAGAATGTTCTTGTAACATCGCATAAGGAGAGGAGATGAAAATAAAGATGCTGAAGACAAAGAAACAACATACCATAAAAGAAATTTTTAATTTTTTTCGCATTTAAAATATCCTAGAAACGTTTAGTCGCCATTTAATAATGAAATCCATAAGAAATAATTTCTTTCTCTTTCAAACTCAATTCTCTTTCTTGAGATTTAGCCCATCCTAAATTGACTTGCTTCAAAATTTTGATATGATGGCGAAAGATAAAAAAAAGAGATTTTTTCTCAGAAGAAGCTTTCTTCGAGAAAAGCATTATGATTTTATAAATTTTCTTTGTAAAGGAGTTTAATATGGCCGGGGTTAATAAAGTTATTTTAATTGGAAATCTTGGAAAAGAACCTGAGATAAGACAGCTTCAAGATGGAACGAAAGTTGCACAGTTCTCTATTGCAACGAGTGAAAGTTGGAAAGATAAAATGACTGGAGAACGTCGGGATCGTACAGAGTGGCATCGTATTGTTATTTTTAATGATCGTTTGTCAGAAATTGTAGAAAGATACCTTAAAAAGGGCTCAAAAGTTTATGTTGAAGGGCAGTTGCAAACACGTAAATGGACCGATCCTGCAACAAACACGGATCGCTATACCACGGAAGTTGTTCTCTCAAGATTTAAAGGAGAACTTACGATGTTGGATAGCAGAGGGGAAGGGGCTTCTGAAGAGCTCTCAAGTTTTCCTGATTTACATCAAATTCATGCAGAAATGGGGTCTAAGAGTTCTTCTGATTTTGATGATGAAATTCCTTTTTAAGAGAAATTTTGTTATTCAAATATCGGGTTGAAATTTTGATTATAGAAAATAAAGCGCAAAAGCGCTTTATTTTAAAAAGAAGGATTTTTTAAGATGTCTTCCTTTATGCCGCACTCAGCTTTTTTACAAGAAGCGCTGATGCGTGGGTTTATTCATCAATGTACAGACTTTGAAGCCTTGGATAAAAGTTGCCAAATACCAGGGTTTACATTTTATGTTGGATTTGATGCGACAGCAAAAAGTTTGCATGTTGGGAACCTTGTTCAAATCATGCTGGCACGGCTTGCTCAACGTAATGGACTTAGACCTTTAATTTTGATGGGAGGCGGAACAACAAAGATTGGAGATCCTTCTGGAAAAACAGAGCTTCGCCAGATGTTAAGTGAGCAGGATATTTATAAAAACATTGAAAATATTAAAGAAATTTTTTCAAATTTTTTAATATTTGGATCTCATAAAAATGAAGCAAAAATGGTCAATAATGATGATTGGCTTTCAGCTTTAAAATTTATTGACTTTTTAAGAGATTATGGACGTTTTTTTAGCGTTAATCGAATGCTGACCTTTGATTCTATTAAATTAAGGCTTGAGAGGGAGCAACCCCTTAGTTTTATTGAATTTAACTATATGATTTTTCAATCTTATGATTTTTTAGAGCTTTATAAGAGAGAAACATGTCGTCTTCAAATTGGAGGATCAGACCAGTGGGGAAACATCGTCTCAGGCGTCGATTTTGTACGGCGCGTTGAAAATATCCCAGTTTTTGGTTTAACAACGCCTTTAATTACAACATCTTCAGGCGCTAAGATGGGAAAAACCGCGCAAGGCGCCGTTTGGCTTAAAGAAGATCTTCTTTCTCCTTATGATTATTGGCAATTTTGGCGCAATACGGAAGATCAAGATGTGGAGAAATTCTTAAAACTTTTTACAGATCTTCCGTTGGCAGAAATTTCAAATATTTGTGCTTCTCATAGATCTCTTAATGAAGCTAAAAAAATCTTAGCTGATCAAGCAACAGAGCTGGTTCATGGAAGCCAAAAAATGCAAGCTGCCCACGCGACAGCAGAAAGTCTTTTTGAGTCAGAGAAAGATATATCCTCCATCGAAGTGCTCGAAAGAGACCCTAAGACTGGAAAAATTAAGATTAACTCAACGCTTCCTTGCCTTGAAATTACCTCCTCAGATCTTGAAAAAAAGACAATCCTAGATCTTTTTATAGATCTTGCCCTTTGCAAAAGCAAAAGTGAAGTGCGCAGGCTTATTGAAGGAAAGGGTGTTCGTTTAAATGACGCCGTTATTGAAGATGAAGCTTATCGTATTGATTCCAAAGATTTTTTTAAAAATGGTCTTTTAAAACTTTCAGTTGGAAAAAAAAGGCATGGGCTTGTTTATATGCAATTATCTTAACTGAATTATTTTTTTTTGACATTTAAGAAAAAGCAGATTAGGTTTCTTTAAATGGAAATTATCAGGTTTATAGTATAAATGATAATATGGCTTTAAGAGTGTTTTCTCGCAAAGCTGTATAAAGTTTAACGCGGTTTTGAGAGTGCCGGGCAACAGAAACTCTCTGCTTTTTTAAATTAAAGTAGGAATATCCGAACAATGTCTTTCGTAAGGTTAACTTCTCTTTCTCTTATTTTTGTAATTATTATCGGCTGACAGCCGAAAACATTGCATTTCTCCCCCTTCTGTTACATTAAAATTAAAAAATCTTTTTTTCTAAGAGAGATCTTATGATGACTCAAAAATATAAGTATTTGCCTTTTTTTATGTGGTCTTTTCCGGTTGTCTTTTTTGCCTATCAATTTATCCTGCGCCTTTGGCCTGGTCTTATGATTCAACAAATTATGGAGCGTTTTTCTGTAGATGCGACCCAATTTGGGGTATTTGCCTCTTTTTATTACTATGGATATGCCGGTGCTCAAATTCCAGTTGCTCTTTTATTGGATCGATATCGTCCTCGCTTTATCATTTCTTCTTTTGCTCTGGTATGTGGACTGGGAATGCTTCTTTTCATTTATACAAATATTTGGTCTTTGGCTTGTATAAGTCGATTTTTAATTGGGGTCGGCTCAGCTGTTGGTTTTTTGGGCGTCTCGAAGGTTATTTCAGAATGGTTTCCAAAGGGTCAATATGCCAAAATGGTTGGTTTTTCTTTTACATTTGGGTTAATGGGCGCCATCTATGGCGGGAAACCAATCGGACTTTTTCTTGAAACCTATGGTTGGAAAAGCGTGGGCTTAACTTTAGCCCTTGTATCCATGAGCATTGGCTTATGTATCTATATTTTTCTAAAAGATCCTTCGGGCCATCAAAGACATACACCAGAGGAGGAAGAGTCTTTTAAAGCTTCCCATTTAAAAGTTTTATTGTCTCCAATCATATGGCTTCTCGCTGCAGCTAATTTCTTAATGGTGGGAGGATTGGAAGGATTTTCTGATGTATGGGGGGTGTCCTATCTTATGATGGTTTATGATATTCCGAAGCATGAAGCGGCTCAGTTTGTTTCATTTTTATTTGGAGGAATGCTTTTTGGGGGGCCTTTTCTTGCTTTCTGTAGCCGAAAATTAGGGATCTATACGGTTATTGCTTTATGTGGGGTTGGTCTGGCTCTTACACTTGGGGCTCTTCTTTTAAATTATAAATTTGCACCTTTAGAAATTATGTGTTTGCTCTTTTTAGCCGGCGTTTTTTGTTGTTATCAAGTTGTCATTTTTGCGGCTGGATCTGAACTTGTTAAGCCTCTTTACTTAGGAATTACCATAGCTTTTTTAAATTGTATTAATATGTTGGGAGGTTCTTTTTTTCATACTCTTATTGGATACATGATGGATAAGGCTTGGATTGGAACCATAAATCAAGAAGGTGGACGGATCTATGATGTCATGTCTTACCAAATAGCGCTTACGTTAATTCCTATCTGTGCACTTATTGGGTCAGGCATTGTGTGTTTGTTAAAAATAAAATTGAAAAGAGAGAAGATCAAGGTCTAAGAAAGATCTCTTTCTGAAGAAGGAAGTTTGATTGCTCCTGTCAGAGAAATTAATGCAAAAAAGCACATCATACCAGGAACTACCCAAGGATGTGAATGATGTATTAAAGAGGTAAGAAAGCTGGGGAGGAGAGCCATAAAAGCAAACGTGAGGTTATAACAAAAAGCAATTCCCGTGTATCTTACCGATGTTGGAAAAAGACGCGTCATTAAAGGAAAATAGGAAGAGCCAAAAAGAGCAATAAAAAATTGATGAAAAATTAAAAACAAAATAAGGTTTATGGTATGGCGAAAAAGAAGGAGGGAAAAAAGGGGCAGGCATGTCAAAAGATAAAAAAGAGTGGTTTTAATAAGAATGTTTCTTTTTGGGAAAAGATCTGAAAACTTTCCACAAAAGGGAAAAATAAAAGCTGAAAATACAAGACTGATTGTAATGCCAAAATAAACATCTTTTGAGTCAAATCCAAAAAATGTCGGAATATAATAAGGAAAGAAAAGGTTTAAAAGAACAAGGGACGCAAAAAAACTCGTTAGGGAAAAACCCTGTAAAACATTCTTATAATGATCTTTGAGTAGTAAAATAAAAGGATTTAGTTTAACGCGTTGATGCGTTGTAAAAACGGGAGTTTCAAGAAGCTTTAAGCGCAAAGCTAAGAGAATTAAACCAAGACATCCTCCCATGATAAAAGGAAAACGCCATCCAAAAGCTAAGATTTCGGACTCTTCAAAAGTTGATGTCAGCACATAAAGAACAAAGGTGGCTAAAATTGCTCCGATTGACGTACTCGAAATAATGAAACTTGTAAAGCGTCCAAGTGATTTTTGAGGTGCAAATTCTCCTATGATGGTTGTGGCGCCTGGTAATTCTCCCGCATAAGAAATTCCTTGAAATATGCGAAAAACAAGAAGTAAAAGAGGTGCGCAGAATCCAATGCGATCATAAATTGGGAGACATCCAATTGCAAACGTACTGAGGGACATCAAAGCTGTAAGCATGAGGAAGGCAGGTTTGCGCCCAAAACGATCCCCCATCATTCCAATAAGGGTGCCTCCAAAAGGACGTGCAAAATAACCAACTGCAAAAATAAGAAAAGACTGTATGATCGCAAGGGATTTGTCTTGAGTCGGAAAAAACAAAATTGCAATATATTTTGTCATCATGGCATAAACAACAAAATCATAATACTCAACAAGGGAGCCCATGCTCAACCAAAGCGTAATTCGATAAAGGAGTGAGTTTTGAATATTTTGCATCAGGAAGTTCCTTTTTGTGTAAAGAGAGAACTTTAAATGGTCTTGTCTTTTGCCGATCTATGCCTTTCTTTCAATTCAATGTCAATATACTTATCTGTGGTTGCGCTGGAGCTATGCCCAGCATCATCACGGACATGCTCTCTGGGTCTAATTTTAACATCATCTGATATGCCCGTATGCCTTAGCCAATGGACAGTTACGTCTCGTAAAGAGTCGGCTTCTTCAGATAAATTATTTTTCTCAAGATCTAAGGCAGCTTGATCAAAGCAAGATTGAACACACGTTCTTAAATAAGTTGTACTTGTGATGGGTCCTTTTCCTTTTGCTTTCGGAAGAAGAGGAGATTGATCTGAGCTTGAAGGTAGAGCTGAGAGGCCGAGGGATTGACGCCATCGTTTTAAGGCATCCAACATCGCATTACTTACAGCAATTTGTCGTTGCTTATTTCCTTTTCCAACTGTCATAAACCACCAGTTTCCATCCCCATCACGCAAAAAATGATTCATCTGAGGGGACCATCTTGTCGAAGAAGAAAGTTCTGAAATTCGAAGATACATCCCATAAAGAGCCGACATAATAAAGAGGGTTCTTTCATGGAGTTCAGGTTCTAGGTCAGCCATTGTACTTGCGGTTTTAAGAACGTATTTCCATTGAAGATCAGTCAGTCTCCTGACAACAGGTTGTCCTTGATGTTTGCGGATAAATTTACTTTTTTGCCTGATTAAAGCAACAGGATTCATAAAGACATGTTCTTCTTGAAGAAGGTAATTAAAGAAAGTGCTTAAAATAGCGAAAATTTCTTTAATGGCGCCTTGGGAAAGCTCAAATTTTTTTGGATCTGGACGGTCTCCTTTTTGATGTGCTGATTTTGAAACGGTTGCCACAAAGGGTCGCCACTCCGGATTGGGCATGCGGTTTTCTGCTTCAGAAAGAAAACGAGGTGCTTTTTTGATTCCAATCCAAGAAAGAGGAGGATTTTGACAAAAATGAATAAAAGCCTCGATATCCTCACGTCTAAGTTCTGCAAGTGTTTTATGGGCAATAAGAGAACACCATTGCAAAAGACGCTCAACTTCTCTTCTATAAGAATTAAAAGTGCCTTCACTTCCTCGATAGGCTTTAAGAAAGTTAAGAGAGTGTTTATAATCATCTTCATTCACATAAGAGGGATGTTTAGAAGCATTTGACGTGTTTCCAATATAGGCGAGAGCATCAAAAAGAGGCAAAAAAGAGTGGGTTATAGCTTATATTCCTATTGTTAGTAATTTCTTCTTAAAAATCATTTCTTTCTTTAAAAGATTTTTTCTCTTTGTGGTAAGTTTGTCATATAAAGGATTTTATCAAAAGAGATACCTTTTTTAAACACTTTTAAAACAGCTTTTTAAATCATTTCTATAAAAAACTTTTCCCAAAGAATTGTTTTTTTGTAATTTTTTTAATCCTTTTCTTGACCTGAAAGGAAGGAGAGGTGTATACCTTCTTGGTAAAGATTGTTTAAGGCCGGGTGGCAGAGTGGTTATGCAGAGGACTGCAAATCCTTGTACGTCGGTTCGATTCCGGTCCTGGCCTCCAAACAAAAGAATGATGAAAGATTGATGATAAAAAAACTCTGGCACTTCTTTTATTTTAGCCCTAGATTTTTAAATAAATCTTTGTTATGAAACTTTCATCAGTTAAATTTTCTGATCCCCGGTAGCTCAGTCGGTAGAGCAAGTGGCTGTTAACCACTCTGTCGCTGGTTCGAATCCGGCCCGGGGAGCCACTTTTAAATACAGAATAATACAAAGGGAACATGCGCCTTCTTTACTTTGGTGATGTGGTCGGTCGATCTGGCCGAGAAGTGGTTTTGGAAAATCTTCCAGCATTAAAGGCTTCGTTGCGGCCTGATTTTACTGTTTTAAATGGTGAAAATGCAGCAGCTGGTTTTGGAATTACCCCTAAAATATGTGATGAGTTTTTTAAAAAAGGCATTGATTGTATTACTTTAGGAAACCATGCTTGGGATCAAAAAGAAGTTTTGACGTACATCGGAGATGAACCCCGTCTTTTGAGACCTTTAAATTATCCCCCTGGAACGCCAGGTCGAGGTTTTAATCTTTTTACCTTACCGAACGGTCAAAAAATTTTAATGATTCAGGTTATGGGACGTCTTTTTATGGATGCCCTAGATGATCCTTTCAAAGCCATCGATGACGTTTTAAAAAATTATCAACTCGGACCCTTTCTTCCTTTTATTTTTGTTGATGTTCATGCCGAGGCAACCAGTGAAAAGATGGCACTTGCACATTACTTTGACGGTAGAGTGACTGCTGTCGTTGGAACGCATACGCATATTCCAACCGCAGATAGTCAAATTTTTCCCCTTGGAACAGCTTATCAAAGCGATGTAGGGATGTGTGGAGATTATAATTCTGTCATTGGAATGAAAAAAGAAATTCCCATTGCGCGGTTTACAAAAAAAATTTCAGGCGAGCGGATGGTGCCTGCAGATGGGAAAGGTGATCTTTGTGCCGTTTTTATTGTAAGCAATGATACAACTGGGCACGCTGTATCAATTGAACCCATTCGTATGGGGCCAAGATTATCTCAAACATTTCCTAAAGGAGAGTCTTTCTCAAAATGACAATTAAGTTTCCAAGATGTGTTGTTGTTGGATGTGGCAGTTGGGGAGAAAACCTTGTACGGACGCTTGTTTCTCTTCATGCCTTAGAAGGCATTGTTGAAAAAAATGTCGTTCGAGCACTTGAGCTTTCAAAGCTTTATCATGTTCCTGTGTTTGAATTTGAAGACGTTCTTAAAAATAATGAAATTCAAGGCATTTTTATTGCAACAACTTCCTTAGAGCGTGGTTCGCTAATCGCACAAGCTCTTGAGCATCAAAAACATGTTTTTGTTGAAAAACCGATTGCTTTCAAAGAAAAGGAAGCTCAAGAACTTTATCAGACCGCCCTTAGGACAAAACATCATATCATGGCAGGCCATTTGTTGCTTCATCATCCTGTCTTTCAAGCGATGAAAGATATGGTTCAAAAAGAGCGGATTGGAAATATTCGGTGCCTCCAAACCTCACGTAAGAATTTTGGGAAATTTTTTAAGAATGAAAGTGTTTTGTGGGATTTTGGTCCCCATGATCTTTCAATGATATGGGATCTTCTTCCCAACGATAAAAAGAAAATGCCCGATTCAATAATTTCTCAAGTTTTATATGAGAGAGAAAACATTCCTGACGTGGTTGAAACATCTCTCCTTTTCTCAGGCATTGGCGTTCAAATGTCTCTTTCACGTTTAAGTCCTTATAAAGAACAAAAAATCATTGCTCTTGGAGATAAAGGCTCGCTTTGTTTTGATGATACAAAACCCTGGGACGAAAAACTCCTCTATACACCTATTCTCTTTAAAGAAAAGAATGGAGAATCTATTCCCGTAAAAGGAGATGAGAAATTCATAAAAGTTCCACAGGAAGAGCCTCTTAAAAATGAGTGTTTAGCTTTTTTAAAGGCGATCCAAAGTAATGCTAAACCCGAAGCTTTTGAGGAAGCTCTTATGGTTACAAAAATTCTTGAAAAAATTCAAAATAAATAAGGCATTGAGCATTAATAGGTTTTTTCCGTCTGTTCCTTAAAAGTGATGGAGATATGATAACATTCGCCTTTTTTAACTTTCTATTTTTTGAGCTAAGTCGCCCAGGGTTATAAGAAGGTTTTTAACATCTTGAAGCCGATTCTCCTGACGCGTCCATCCTTTAACAAAAAAAAGTTTGTGGTCTGGTCTTAGTTTTAAAGCTCCTGAGCTTTTATTCAAAAGATCAACAAGCCCCAAAGGATTTTTAAAGAGATTTTTATAAAAAGTTAAAACGACGCCTTTGGGTCCAATTTCAACTTTTTCAAGTCCAGCTTTCTCAGCCAGACGCTTAAGAGAGATAACTTCTAAAAGATTTTGAACAGATTTTGGCAGAGCGCCAAAACGATCTAAGAGTTCATCAGAAAAAAGTTTGATTTCATCATCGTTTCTTAAATTTGAAAGACGCTTGTAAAGAGAAAGTCGCAAAGAAAGATCTGGAATATATGTTTCTGGAATCATGACGGTGCCTTCAAGAGATACTTGAGAAGACATAGTGTCATCAAAAGAAGCTTCTTCTCCTGTTTTAAGGGCTTCAATGGCTTCTTTTAAGAGATGTTGATAGAGTTCAATACCGATTTCTTTAATGTGCCCGGATTGTTCTTCTCCAACAAGATTTCCAGCGCCTCTAATATCCATATCATGACTGGCGATGCTAAATCCAATCCCAAGTGTATCGAGGGTCTCAAGGACTGTCAGTCGGCGCTTTGCGTTTTCTGTAAGAAGTTTTTGAGGCGCATAGGTGAGGTAAGCATACCCCCGGACCTTCGAGCGACCAACGCGTCCTCTTAACTGATAAAGCTGGGAGAGCCCAAAATAATCTGCTTTATGAATAATAAGAGTATTGGCAGAAGCAACATCAAGGCCAGATTCAATAATATTGGTCGAAAGCAAAACATCACACTTTTTTTCATAAAAAGCTGACATAACATTTTCAAGATCGGTTGGACTCAATTGACCATGGGCGCAAAGAACTTTGAGTTCAGGAACAAGTTTTGAGAGTTGTGTTTTAAGAGGAGTAAGATCTTCAATACGAGGCGCGACATAAAAGGATTGTCCGCCTCGAAAATGCTCTCGAAGGAGGGCTTCTCGAATTGTAACGCCATCAAAAGGCATCACAAAAGTTTTAACAGCCATACGATCTACAGGTGGGGTAGTTATAAGGCTTAGGTCTCTAATCCCTGTGAGAGACATTTGGAGGGTTCTTGGAATGGGAGTTGCTGTTAAGGTAAGAATATGAAGGGCCGGATATTTTTCTTTAAGTTTATCCTTTTGAGTTACACCAAAGTGCTGTTCTTCATCAATAATAAGGAGGCCTAAGTCTTTAAATGTGAGAGATTTCGAAAACGCTGCATGCGTTGAAATCAGAATCTGAGCTTCTCCCTTTTCAAGAAGAGAACGATTTTCTTTTGCTTCTTTTGGGGAAAGAAGACGGGAAAGCTCAACAACTTTAAGGTTTGTATTTTTAAAACGAGCTTCAAATGTTTTAAAATGTTGCCGTGCGAGCAGTGTTGTAGGTGCAACAATAGCCACTTGTTTTCCATTTGTTGCTGCAATAAAGGCAGCTCTAAGAGCAATTTCAGTTTTTCCAAAGCCAACATCACCACATACCAATCGATCCATGGGAATGGTTTTCGAAAGATCTTCCATAACCTCTTCGCAGACACGGAGTTGATCTTCTGTTTCAATAAAAGGAAACCCATTGCAAAATTCTTCATAAAGTGAAGGCAAGGTTTCAAGTGAAGGGGCTGTTTCTAAGCTGCGTCTTGCAGCAATGGCCATAAGTTTTTCAGCAACTTCTTTTATACGTTTTTTAACACGTGCTTTTCGGGACTGCCAATGCGCACTGCCAAGTTTGTCTAAGGGATGGGTGTTGCCTTCGCCTCCAAACCGGCTGAGAACATCCATGTTTTCAACAGGAACAAAAAGTTTGTCTCCCCCTTCATAAGAAAGCTCTAAACAATCATGTTGGCTTCCATTAATATCAAGTGTAAGAAGTCCTTCATATCGGCCAATTCCATGATGGACATGGACAAGAAGGTCGCCCGGGCTAAAACTTGAGATTTCTTCTAAAATTTGATCAGCTGCTTTTTTATTGATTTTTGAGGGACGAATAAGACGTTCCCCTAAAATATCTTGTTCTGTTATAAAAGCGATAAAAGGGGTTTCGAAGCCTTGTTCTAAAGGAAGAATAGTCCCATAAAGCGTATTCTCATCTGAACATTTGATTTCCGTTAATGTTGTAATTTCTTTAAAAGAAAACGAAAAATGTTCTTTTAAAAGATGACTTAATCTTTGAAGAGAAGAGGGGCTATATCCAACAAGAATCAGAGGAGCCCTTTGAGAGCGAAGATGCGTTATAAGTAATTTTGAAATTTCTTCAAAAAGAGTTGTTTCAGCATGAACGCCAGCCTTAACTTTAGAGCGTAAGACGCTCCAGTCATAAAGTTTCCCCTCACAATCAAGAGCGGGCTTTGAAGAGGCCTGAAAAGGTGTAAAATGAAGTGTCTTTGCGGATTTAAAAAGAGCTTGGACTTCTCTTGGGGATGCATAGAGAAGATGGGGGGAAAGTGGCCTATAAGCTTCTTTCTCAGAAAAAGAGAACTTCGTATTTTTTTGAGACAGATCTTGAAGGCGCGCATTATAATGGTCTTGTAGCGTTTCTTCTGCAGCTTGAAGACTTTCAGGTGCTTGAAATTCAAAAGCAAAAATAGGATCTTTCATATAATCCCAAAGATTTTTCATGTGATTAAAAAAAAGAGGCATCCATTGTTCATATCCCGGATAAGGTCTTTTTTCTGTAATCGCCTTGTAGAGAGCATCTTGAGAGGAAGAAGACCCAAAAAGTTCGCGATATTGAGTTCGAAAAAGCCGGATAGTTTCTTCATTTAAAAGAATTTCATGGGAAGGTGTTATTTTAAGTTCTGAAAGGGATTCTGTATGCTTAAGTTGTGTAACGGGATCAAAAGGGTGGATGGTTTGAAGATGATCTCCAAAAAAATCGAGACGTACAGGCATAGAAAGGCTGGGGGTAAAAAGATCTAAAAAACCTCCTCGGACCGAGAATTCTCCGGGCTCATGAACGACCTCAACCCGTCTGTATCCCTCTTTGTGAAGAAAATTCTGAAGCTCTAAATATGAAAAAACCCCTTCTTTTTTTAAAAGAAGAGAACGGTTTTGAAAAAAAGAAGGTGGGGGCAATCTTTGAAGAAAGGCTTGAGGAGATGTTGCAACAAAAACGGGAGTTGATGTTTTAAGGAATTCCGAAAGCGTGAATAAAGTTTCTGTTCTTTCTGCTGTAAGGGAAGGTTTTGGGGAGTTTTGATCATAAGGAAGAGTATCAGGACTTGGAAAGAAAAGAAAAGGTAATTCAGGCGCATAAAAACGCATCATGCTTTTAAAAGTGTTTAAACTGGCATCATCTCGGGCAATATATAAAACGGAAGTTTTTTGCTCAAAGATTTTTTTAAGTAAAAATCCTTCATATCCTTTTGGCGTATGATTAAAAGAAATCTTTTGGTCTTTTTGTATCGTTTGAAGAATTGTTTGAAAGAAAGTCATCTTAAAATTCAAGAAAAAAAACCTTAGTTGACTTCTTCTGTAAGAGATTCATCAGGATGTTTTAAATGATAATCAAGCGTTTTTTTAAGTGCTGTTTTAAGATCTATTTTAGGGTGCCAATCAAGGTAGGTTTCTGCCATTTTAATAGATGGAACGCGTGCTTGCGCATCTTGATAAGATTTTCCATAATATTTTTCAGAATCCACAGGTATAATAGAAACTTTTTCAGCTCTTTCTTTGTATCGAGGATATGTTTTAATGAGGTCAAGAACAAGATTCGCAAGGGTTTTAATAGATACATCATTATGGGGATTTCCCAAATTAAAGATGCGCCGTGTCGCGCAATCATCTTTGTTTTCAATGATTTTTAAAAGAGCATCAATCCCATCATCAATATAGGTAAAACAACGATGTTGTTGTCCGCCATCAACAAGCTTAATGTCATGCCCATGGATGACATTGCTGATAAATTGAGTTAAAACGCGCGAACTTCCCTCTTTTGGGTCCATAATATTATCAAGTTTGGGTCCAATCCAGTTGAAGGGACGAATAAGTGTATAATTTAAATTGTCTTGGACACCATGCGCATAGATGACGCGGTCAAGCAACTGCTTTGAACATGAATAAATCCATCTTTGTTTGTGAATGGGGCCTAAAACAAGATTGCTGGTTTCTTCATTGAACTCTGTGTCTTGACACATGCCATAGACTTCAGATGTTGATGGAAAAACAACACGTTTCTTATGGCGAACAATAGCGCGGATGATTTCTAAGTTAGCCATAAAATCAAGATTAAAAACGCGTAGAGGGTCTTGAACATAAAGGGCAGGAGTTGCAATTGCGACAAGAGGAAGAATGACATCACACTTTCGGATATGATATTCAATCCATTCTTTGTTAATGGTAATATCCCCTTCAAAAAAATGAAAACGTTTATCTGAAAGAATCCCTGTAATTTTATCTGTGGTCATGTCCATTCCATAGACATCCCAATTGGTTCTTTCAAGAATAAGCTCTGTAAGCCGATTGCCAATAAAGCCACTCACGCCCAGAATTAAAACTTTAAGGGTCATGCCCTTTTCCTTTCGTCTTATTTTTCAGTGAAGAGATACAAGGAGAAGTAGCATTTAATAAGGGAATAATCAATAAGTTTTATAGTGATATAGATTTTCTTAAAAGTCCTTTACTTATATTTAAAAAAATATTTAATTTATTATAACTACTGAGCTTCTTAAAAAAGAAAAAATTAAAAATAAAAAACATAAGATAACAAAATTTCCTAATTATTTATCAAGTACTTCTTCTTTATCTAGAAATATAATATTAGATTAGTAAAGAATCTGTATTGATGATTTTTAAGGCTTTTTAATATTCAATAAAAATTAAAGAAAAAGAGGGGTGGATAAATTTATGTTACATATTCTTCGCATCGTATGTTTTGTTTTGGCTGTGTTTACTTTCCAAGAAATAAAGATGCCTTCTTTTGCCGCTGAAATGGAAGGAGGTCATGAGCATAAAAAATCTAAAATAGAAGAGAAAGCCCCTCAAAAAGAACCCTTTTCAGAGGATCTTTTTATCCAAAATGCTCTTAAAGACCCGTGGATATTTAAGTCTCGTGATCATTGGAATGAGTTATATTTTATGGGCCATGTT
>JAFEBT010000009.1 GCA_018242545.1 Pseudomonadota bacterium | reverse complement strand
CTGTTTGAAATTTATCAAGAATGAGCGCTTGTTCAATAAGTGCCGTGCTTGCTGTCCCCACCCAGTAAGCTTTAAATGCACCTTTATTATTCAGGCAATTCATAATCGACCAAGGATTATAAATCGTAATTTCCCCGATGTTATATCCATTATACCAAGATTTTAAATCACGAACTGTTTCTGGATTTTTGTCTATATTTGATTTATGAAGTAAAATATTCACTTCTTTCTCTGTAAACCCAAAATGTTCTGCATACGTTTCATCTAAAATTGAGTCCTCAACAAGGTTATTCAGACCCGAAAAAAGATTTGCTTTCGCTACACGAAGAATTCCAGTCACAACACCCTTTTCAAGATAATCATTCCCTTTAAGGGCTTTACTCAAAAGACTTCCAAACAAAAGGAGTATGTTTTGAAGATAAAGATCCTCTTCTGCAGAAGGTTTTCCTTCTCGCGCAAGTTGTTTTGCATACCAATCATTCATAGGGGTGTCATATTCATCTATCAGAATAACAACTTTTTTTCCAAAATGGACAAAAAGCATTTCACTCAAAGCGTAAAGGCTATCCTTTAACTCAGAAAGATCAAATTGTTTTGTAATAAATTTTCTAAAATATTCTTTTTGGATATCATCGAGTCTATCACTTTCTAGAAGATATCTATGAGATGCATAAAGTTTATAAATAAGGTTTCTGAGTTCTATTTCAAGGTCTTCATATGTGAGGCCCTTAATGTCTTTAAAAGAGATAAAAAGTGTAGGATATTGTCCAAGATATCCCTCTATTATCTCTTTCTGAGTCCCAATGTTTAATTGAGAGAAAATCTGATATCTTTTAGACCTTTCTTCTTCATCAATACGTCCATCTTCTTGAACGGGGATGTTGAAAAAATATTGTAGCATCGTCATGTTCAGAGTTTTTCCCCATCGCCGTGGACGCGTAATAAGAGTGACATGATATCCACTTCCAAGAAGAGCAGGAATAAAAGACGTTTTATCCACAAACAAGGTATTGCTTGTTACCATTTTCTTAAAATCGTCTGTTCCAATATTGATGGTATAAGTTTTATTCTGCAGCTCTGTCATCGTCTTTTATCGCTCATATTGCCGAATCTTAAACTACCGTAACATACCTTAAAAACTTCCGCGAGAAAATTTATTATCACCTCACGGAAAGCCTTTTCGAAAGACATTTTTAATTTTAGAGTCAAGAGGCTATATGATTTCTCTCTCATATACAAATAAGACATAATATACTTCAATAATGCCATAGTGGACATTATATGTACTTGTGCCATGGCTTAAATCCTGAAGATTTTTAATGAGATAATTTTATTATGAAATTACGTGTTTTCTTTTTATATTTTGCCCTCTTTTTTTTAAGTTTGGTCTCTTATTCCCATGGAATAGTACAAATGGGATTAGATGACTATATTAATGCGAAATGTCAGCAACATGGTCGAGCTTTTAATCCAGACCTCCTGCCCTCTCGAGAGGCTTCTAATTTTAATATATTGCAGACTTTTCGTTTTTTTGGAAATTTAGGAGGAATTGATCCTCAAAAAAATATGCATATTCATCCACAATGTATTTTTTTTGAAGATTCCGAATTTTTTTTAGGATTTCCTCAGGATGCTATAACTTCTTTTATTCAACATCTCTTCCCTTCTCCCGACAGAGTAATTCTGGTTGCAAATCAAAGTGGAGATGTTTTAGGAAAATTGGATCCATTACGTGTGGGAAAGATTCTAAGACTTTTTGAAGATCAATTCTTAAATCCTCAGGATGAAAACGTTTTTAAAAGTATGTTATATAGACTTCTTCTAAAAAAAGAAAAACTCCTTACTGAAGAAAAATATTACAACCTCATGAAAGAGTATCCAGAATTTCTTGAGCGTGATTTTAAAAAAAATCTTTCTAGCGCTCTTGCGTCTTATTGTACGAATCTAAGAGAGGACCTAGAGAAAGATTTAAAAGTCTCGCCTATAGATCCTCTTTTTTTAACACATGTCCTTCAAGCTATGCTCAATAAAAACTCTCAATATGTGAATATATTTCACTCAGGGTTTCTTGCTGAAGGAGAAATAGAATCATACCAAACTGCATTAATGCCTCAACGTGAAGAATCTGAAATTCACACGCGATTAAGATATTTTAAAAATAAGGAAAATGAATTTGAAGCCCTTCGATTTATAGAAATTTTTGTGAATGCAATAGAAGAACAAAGAAGAAATACAAATCTTCCTCGATCGCTCATGCAGCGTGCAATCTTTTATTTTTTCTGGCAAAAAGCAACTGAGACCACGGATGTACAGATGTTTTTGAGAGGGTACTTAGATGTAGAAGATATCGATTCTGGAATCTCTTATCCCACACAACAGTTTAAGGAAACGACTTATTGGGAGATTCGAAACAACCCAAAGAGATTAGAGGAGGCTCTACGTATCCCTGAGAACGCAGCCTTCTTAGTGCGTGGGTATGATTTATTTGAAAATTCCTACCCTCCCAAGATTCAATATAGAACGGCATTCTATAAAGGAAAATCTGCACCCGACTGTATGGAAACATTAGCAAGAAGGTTCCTTTATTATCTCGTTTGGACTAAAATGGGAGCAGGATATGGCTTTAGCAAACATGGTCTCGCTCTTTCAGAAAATAGTCTTCTCGAAAAGTGTTGGGAAGATATATTTACAATAGAAGAGGCTTTTTTGCAAAAAACACGAAATATTTGGATGGAAAATGTCTCAAATCTTCCTCATGTTCGATACTTAAAGTCCACTGAAGGCAAAGCAGGTACGCCGGATTATGAAATTGCCCCTGGTATAATCAATATGCTGAATGTGATACGCACTTTTGTTCCTGATCCAACGAATCCTAATTCTATTGCCTATGAGCCCGCGCTCGAAGCTATACATGCAGAATTTAAACGTCTCTGCTCCTTCTTTCAACGAGAAGGTTTTATGGTGTCATATGAAGAAAGAGATGTGAACCATTTGACGTTTCATACAGCTAAACAAGATTATTTTGGAGACATTACCTTTAATATTAATGGAGAAAAAGCTTTTGATATTGTTGTAGAAAGTCTGGGACACGGAACTCTTAAAATGCACAAAAAGAAAGGAGATTGGAAAAGTACTGTAAAGCTTGGATCTTTACATGGACTTCCTCCAGAACTTCAGGCATTTTTTTGGAATCCTGATAATTTGGACTTCTTTAAAGAGCAATCACCTCAATCTCAAAAAGTTCTTCTCTCCAGCTTAGATATAGATGCGCTTGAAACGAAGCTTTCTGTTATTCATCTTGTCTATCGAAGTTATCCAGAAGGACATGCATTTGTGATAAATCTTTTAAAATCGCCTCATTTCTTTTGGGATACATTTGCTCTAGAGAAACTTACTGAAAGTCTCATGTCTTTGTATCAAAAAGAGGGAACTTTTTTAGATGATGAAAAGATGGAGCAGATTTTTTCTGTATCTCAAGAACTTATGGGTGTTCAGCTAAAAGAACCTTTTCTTGATTCAGGAGAACAAACTTTATGTCTTTGGGCCCTTCAGCATAGCAAAGACGGATGGTTAAAAGCGGGTCTTCCTTCCATAACACATCTGTGCTTAATAGATATTGAACCTCCTCAAAATAAAGAGACACCGAAAGTTTCTCTCACGACTCAGTTTTGTCGAGAGTGGCTTGTACAATGTACAAAATTGAAGAGTTTGAGTTTTAACGACTCAATGAATGAAGCGTTTAAAGATGCTCTTAGCGTTTCTTTAAAAAAATTGAACCATCTTTCATCTCTATCCCTTTCTACAGAGGTTTCCTTTTTACCCTCTTTGTTAGAATGTCTTCCTCCTGCTTTAGAAAAATGTTACATACCTCTTGTTGGGAAGACCCCTCGTTATTTAAATGACACTCTTCCTTTTCCCATGAATGAAGAATGGAAGACATGTCTCTTATGTTTTGAGACGTTTTTCAAAACAGGACAAAATGTCAAATTCCGAATAAGCTCACGCACTTGGCATAGTAACAAAGAAAAGAATGACAAATTTAGAGCCTTCCTTGTGAACCTTCGCAAAGAACTTCTTTCTCCTGAATTTCATGAAAGGATAAAATTTCAATTTTCTCATGAAGATTTTTATGAAGAGATGTCTTGAGATAATTAAAGTAATAGCTTAAAAAAATTGGCAACGTTCGTTTCCTAAACTTGAATTGTCTTATACAAACTTTATAAGGCAAAGGACCAATTTGATCTTTAGTAAAAAATTAAAACTTGTTTTTTGAAGAGAAGCCTCTTATAAAGGGGTCTAAGGTGCGGGTAGGCCCAAGAAGTTTAAAGTTCACTTTAGACCGGATGTTATAACATTTGTCTTGGGGGCATGCCTAACTTGCCCTTATGATTAGACCCTTAAAGAAAGGATAGATGAAATGCCCAAGATGAAAACACGAAGCAGCGCTAAAAAGCGGTTTCGTCTTAATGCTGCCGGTAAGGTCAAGATGGGACCTGCATGCAAACGCCATGGAATGACAAAACGTCCCCAGAAAATGATTCAAACAGCCAGAGGTGCGACCATTATGAAAGAGATGGATGCCAAGGTTGTTAAGAAATACATGCTTCCAAACGGATAAGGGGGAAAAAAGATGGCACGCGTAAAAAGGGGTGTGACCACCCATAAGCGTCACAAAAAGATTTTAAAACTGGCCAAAGGATACAGAGGACGTTCAAGTACTTGTTTCCGAGTCGCTGTTGAAAAAGTTGAGAAAGGTTTACAATATGCGTATCGAGACCGTAAGGCAAAGAAACGTGAATTTAGAGCTCTTTGGATTCAACGCATCAATGCGGCTGTCCGGGAATATGGAATGATTTATTCTCAATTTATATTTGGCCTTAAAAAAGCAGGGATTGAGATGGACCGTAAAGTTCTTTCCGACTTAGCCATTTCTGAAAAAGAGACTTTTAAAGGTGTTGTTGAAGAAGTACGTAAAGCCCTCCAAAAAGCTTAAAGACTTTATAATTAAAGAAGGGCGCCTGCGGGTGCCCTTTTTTGTCTCTCGTTTTTAAACAAAGACCCTGCTATAAAAGTTAAGAGACTTTTCTTGAAACTAAGAATGGAATATCCTGATGTCTTCTTCATCCCTGATTTTAAATTCTGATGCTTTGGAAACTTTTCTTCAGAATATAAAAAAAACTCAAGCTCTCTCAGATTTAGAGGACATCCGTATTTCTATCTTAGGGAAAAAAGGTATCCTAACAGATCATATGAAGACAATGATGTCTTTAAGTCCAGAAGAAAGACGCAACCAAGGTGCTTTTTTAAACATTTTCAAAGATAAAATTTCGCAAGCCCTCGAAACTCAAAAAAAGATATTAGAAGCTCAGGCGCTAGAAGAGACCTTAAAAGACTCCTGGGAAGACATTACGCTTCCTATCCGTCCTTCTCCTTCCGGCAAGGTGCATCCTTTAACGCAAGCGAAAGAAGAGGTCCTTTCCTTTTTTACAAAGCAAGGATTTTCTCTCGAAGAAGGACCAGAAATCGAGACTGCAGATCATAATTTTGGAGACTTAAATATCCCAGAACATCATCCTGCACGTCAAATGCATGATACTTTTTATCTTAAAGCTCGTAATCCTGAAAACTCTAAAGAACCCCTTCTCTTAAGAACACACACTTCTAATATTCAAATTCGTCAATTCAAAACTAAAAAACCTCCCTTTCGTTTTGTTTCTATTGGGCCTGTTTATCGCTCTGATTACGATAATACCCATACACCTATGTTTCATCAAGTTGAACTCGTTGCACTTGAAAAAGGCTTAAACATGGGACATTTAAAAGGGCTCCTAACAGAATTTTTAAAATTTTTCTTTAATTTGCCCGAACTTGAAATACGACTTCGACCTAGTTTTTTTCCTTTTACAGAGCCTTCTGCTGAAGTTGATATTGGATATAGCCATAAAGATGGAAAAATTATTTTAGGAAAAGCCGATAATTGGCTTGAAATTCTTGGATGTGGAATGATACATCCCAATGTTATTTCAAATTGTGGATTGGATCCTTCTGAAATCGGAGGGTTTGCTTTTGGAATGGGCCTTGAGAGAATTGCCATGTTAAAATATGGAATTCCAGATTTGAGGTCTTTTTTTGAAGGAGACCTAAGGTGGCTTAATCACTATGGATTTTCTTGGGGAACAAGCCCTTCTCTTTTTGGGAGTGTCGTTCCATGAAATTTTCTTTCGAATGGCTCAAGCAATACTTAGACACCTCTTTATCCCCTCAAGAAATTGCAGAGTATCTTATCAATCTTGGACTCGAGGTTGAATCTCTCAATGATCAGAGTCTCTTGCTTACTCCTTTTAAAATTGGATACATTACCGAAACATCTCCTCATCCAAATGCAGATCGCCTTAAGATTTGTCATGTTGATTTAGGACAAAGAAATATCTCTAAGGTCGTCTGCGGAGCCCCTAACGCACGACCCGGAATTTGGGTAGTTTACGCCCCTTTAGGAACTCTTATTCCTGCAACGGGGCAAATTCTTAAATCTTCTGAAATCCGTGGGGTCCTAAGTGAAGGAATGCTTTGTTCTCAAAAAGAGCTCGGCCTTGCGACGGAAAGTGACGGAATTATGGAACTTTCTGGCTCTTTTACACCCGGTGTTTCTTTTAAAGAAGCTACAAATTTTGGAGAAGTTCTCTTTGATCTTAAAATTACGCCCAACCGTCCCGATTGTTTTGGAGTTTTTGGAATTGCACGGGATCTTTCGGCAAAACAAGCAGGCGTTTTAAAAACGCCCCCTCTTCCTTCTCTGAAAGGCTCCTTTGAAAGCCCTCTTTCTGTGACATTGGATTCAAAGGTTATTTCTCAAAATGCTTGTTCTCGTTTTATGGGATGCCTAATTAAAGACGTTAAAAATTGTGAAAGCCCTTCTTGGCTTAAATCATTTCTCATTTCTGCAGGTCTCACTCCAATTTCTGCGCTTGTCGACATAACAAATTATATTTCTATTGGGTTTGCTCGTCCTTTGCATGTATTTGATGCTCAAAAAATCTCTGATCTTACCGTTCGCTTTGCAAAGTCATCCGAAAGCTTTGAAGGGCTCAATGGAAAAACCTATTCTCTTGATCCTTCTATGCTTGTTATCAGTGATACCTCGGGTATTCAAAGTATAGCAGGAATTTTAGGAGGGTTATCGTCAAGTTGTACACTTGAAACACAAGATGTATTCTTAGAGGGCGCCCTATTTGACCCAATTATCATTGCTCGAACTGGACAAAAATTAATGATTCAAACGGATGCACGTCAACGACTTGAACGCGGCGTGGATCCTTTAGGTCTTTCTTTTGGATTCCAAGAAGCTCTTCGTCTTATCCTAAATATTTGCGGTGGAACAATAAGTCATATCATTGATCTTAATCCAAGTCCTTATATCCCCCGTCATGCTTCTTTAACATACACCCACATTTTTCAAAAAACAGGGGTTGAGATTTCATCTCAAGAAGCCAAAGACATTTTATGTCGCCTTGGCTTTATTCCCAAACAAGAAACCTCAGGAACGCAGACTTTTGAGATTCCGTCTTGGCGACCAGATATTGAAAAAGAAGAAGATCTTATTGAGGAAATCGTACGGCTTAAGGGATTTGAATACATTCCTAACCTTCCTCTTCCACCCTTTTCAAAAACTTTAGAAAGAGAGTCACTCTTAACGCCCTTTCAAGAAAAACAAATTTTTTTAAAACGTCTTCTCGCCCAAAGAGGATTTCTTGAATGTGTAACCTATTCCTTTATTTCTGAAAAGGAATTCTCTTATTTTGACGAAAAAAAAGAAGATCTTGTACTTGAAAATCCAATTTCCCAAGATATGTCCATTTTAAGACCTTCTTTGCTCCCAGGTCTTTTAAAAGTATGCCTTAAAAATCAAAACCAGGGCTTTCCATCAGCTTCTTTATTTGAGCTTGGATCACTTTTTAAAGGAGCCTCTCCAAATGACCAAGTTTTAACACTTTCTGGCATCCGAAAAGGAGAAACAACGCCTCTCCATTGGAAAAAAGAAATGCGGCCTTTTGATCTTTTTGATATCAAAGCGGATGTCTTTAGTCTTCTTGAAGCATGGGGGATGTCTGCCACATCTTTCCAAATTAAAAGAGAGTCACTCCCTTCTTATTTTCATCCCCATAGAAGCGGCGCTCTTTACCAAGGAGCAAAACGTTTACTTGGGTTTTTTGGGGCCCTCCATCCAACGATCGTAAAAGCTTTTGATCTTGATGACCAAAATCCAGTTTTCGCATTTGAAATCTTTTTAGACGCGCTTCCTTCTCCGAAATACGTTTCTTCTAAAAAAGCTTTATTTTTATCGCCTTATCCAAAAGTCACACGGGATTTTGCATTCATCCTTGAAAAAAATGAAGAAATACAGCCTCTGATTGATGCCATATATGCGCTTAATAAATCTCTTATTGAGAATGTTTTAGTGTTTGATGTCTACACAGGAGTTGGGCTTCTTGCTTCTCAAAAATCAATTGCACTTCGGATTGTTTTAAGCCCTCATCAAGAAACACTTAAAGATTCTGAGATCAAGGACCTTTCTCAAAACATTATTGAGGTTGCCCAAAAAACTGTGAACGCCACCTTACGTATTTAAAGTATTAAAGCATGACCCAAACACCTCTTTCTCTTATCCGAAATTTCTCAATTATTGCCCATATTGATCATGGGAAATCCACGCTTGCCGATCGTCTCATTGAGGCATGTGGCGGCCTTGAAAACCGGGAAATGAAGGATCAAATCCTTGATTCAATGGATCTAGAGCGTGAGCGCGGAATAACAATCAAAGCACAAACAGTTCGCCTTACCTATAAAGCCAAAGATGGACTTGTTTATGAGCTCAATCTTATGGATACACCTGGGCATGTAGACTTTGCTTATGAAGTCAGCAGGTCTCTTGCAGCCTGTGAAGGCTCTCTTTTAGTTGTTGATGCAAGTCAAGGCGTTGAAGCACAAACGCTTGCAAATGTGTATCTTGCTCTTGATAACAATCATGAAATTGTTCCTGTTTTAAATAAAGTGGATCTTCCTGCAGCAGAACCCGAGAGAATTAAAACACAAATTGAAGATGTTATTGGGCTGCCAGCACATGATGCTATTTTAATCTCTGCCAAAACAGGCGTCGGCATTCCAGATGTCTTAGAAGCTATTGTCACAAGACTTCCTCCCCCTGTCGGTGAACTTAATGCCCCCTTAAAAGCACTTTTAATTGATAGCTGGTATGATCCTTACTTAGGTGTCGTGATCCTTGTCCGCATTAAAGATGGTGTTTTAAAAGCAAATCAGAAAATTCGAATGGTTGCGACCAATGCAACCTATCAGGTTGAACAAGTGGGTGTTTTCACACCTAAAATTACACCCATTGCTCAACTTGGACCTGGAGAAGTTGGATATCTCACAGCCAGCATCAAACATGTTGCAGATTGTCAAATTGGAGATACCATTACAGATGATAAAAATCGTGACGTTATTCCATTACCAGGGTTTAAACCTTCCGTTCCTGTTGTCTTTTGTGGTCTTTTTCCAGTAGATGCGGATGACTATCCACGTTTGCGCGAAAGTCTTGAAAAACTCCATCTTAATGATGCAAGTTTTTCATTTGAGGCAGAGACGTCAGCCGCTCTGGGATTTGGGTTTCGGTGTGGGTTTTTAGGCCTTTTACATCTTGAAATCATTGGAGAACGGCTTGAACGCGAATTTAATCTTGACTTAATTGCAACGGCACCCAGCGTCATTTATCGTATTTTTTTAACAAATGGCGAATTTATTGAGCTTCATAACCCTGCAGACATGCCTGATCCTGTTCGTATTGATCATATTGAAGAGCCTTGGATTCAAGCAACGATCCTTGTTCCCGATGAATACTTAGGGCCCCTTCTAACCTTGTGTTCTGAAAGACGCGGTGTTCAGCTTAATTTAACTTATGCAGGTTCAAGAGCGATGGTTGTTTATCGGCTGCCTCTTAATGAGGTCGTTTTTAATTTTTACGATCGTCTTAAATCAATCAGCCGAGGATATGCAAGCTTTGACTATCAAATGGATGGATATGAAACTGGCGATCTTGTAAAGCTATCTATTCTTGTCAATGCTGAACCTGTAGATGCGCTCTCGTGTATTGTTCACAGAGATCAAGCTGATACACGCGGACGCGTTATGTGTGAACGCCTCAAGGATATTATACCGAGACAACTTTTCAAAATTGCCATTCAAGCCGCTATTGGAGGAAAAGTGATTGCCCGAGAAACTGTCTCTGCCCTTCGCAAAGATGTTACAGCAAAATGTTATGGAGGTGACATTTCTCGCAAGCGAAAACTTCTTGATAAGCAAAAAGAAGGAAAAAAGAAAATGCGTCAATTTGGAAAAGTCGAAATCCCGCAGCGTGCCTTCTTAGATGCTCTTAAAATGAGCGATAATTAATGATTTAAACTAAGAATCATATCTTTATTGAAGGAGTTTCTGTTCAAAAAAGTTATTTTTCACTAAAGCTCTTGTTAATTTTTTATTTTTTGATAAAGTTGTACAAAATAAAAATCAGGGAGTAAAAATTTTATGCCTATAAAACTTTGCAAGTTTTCTTTTGTCCGCCTGCTTTGTTTTCTTTCAAGTTTGGGAAGTATCCTTTTTTTAGAAGGATGTACAAACTTTATGTTAGATACCCCTGAAAGCATGGAAGATATCGTTGATAAAAACATCCCTCTGTCGCCACGCGGACATGGAAATCTTGCAAGCCAAACTGAGCTTGATGAAGGCCTCAAACAGCTCCGTGCTAAAAACTATGAACTGGCGTCTAAATCATTTAACGCTGCCATTCGCTTAAGCCCTCAAAATAGTCTTTATCACTATCTTAATGGATTAACCTACCATCTTTGGGGTATTGAAAAAAATCCAACCTATCTTTCAAATGCTGAAATCGGCTATAAAACTGCCCTTTCTCTTGATCCAGGAAATGCCTTAGCTTCCTATAATCTTGGCCAACTTTATATGAATTCCAATAGTTTTAAAAAGGCCCAAGATCAATTTGCAAATGCCCTTATTTCTTTCCCGAACAATCCTCTTTATTTGTTTGCACTCGCTGTTTCTTCTTATTTATGCCAAGATATTGAAACAGCCGTTGAAGCTATTTCTGCTTTAGAAAAGCAAGGGATCTCCAATGAAGAAATCTATAGAGCAGCTACCCTTATTTATGCTTCTGCGAAAAATTTTACAAAAGCACAAGAAAATTTAAATCTTTTAGCCCAAACAGATCAAACGCCTGAAAGTCTCCTGTCTTATCTCAAAAAACGTCTTCTTTCATGGGAAAATTTTTATAGTACTCTCTCAAATCAAACTGTTAATTCAACATCTGAAATTACTCAAAAACCTTTGGATGCACCTTTCAAAAAATCGACACCTGTATCTTCTAAGACAAAATCAAAACCTTCCAAGCCTCATTCCTCTTCTTCAAAGAATTCTTCTTCTCCGTCTACGTCTACGTCTTCTTCTTCCGCCTCTTCTGTCTCTTCTGATCCAAGTTCGTCTTTACCTTTTTCCTTGGAAAACGAGCTCATCGACGGAGAATTTGCGCTGCCCCATTCTCAAAAAATGATTGTTTTAAATGTTATGATTCTGCGTGTGGAACGTCTCGAAACGCAAAGCTATGGAAATAATTTGCTTGATGTTCTAAACATTACGGCAGGTTATAAAAATACTCAAACAGGTGTTCCAACGCCTGCGCTTGGAACAAGTCATGATAACTCACGTACTAAACCAAATATTCGAACAAATAATCTTTCAATTGGTTCCCTTGTCTACTCCCTCAATATTGCAAATGATACGACTAATCATAATGAAATCCTCGCAACACCTTCTTTAATTGCAACCCATGGGCAACCCTCAACCTTCTTTTCAGGAACAGATTACACGCTTGCTCTCACGAGCACCCAGGGCGGTGGAAATCTCGTAAGTAAAGAAGTGGGAATATCTCTTTCTGTCATTCCCTTCTTTTTACAAAATGGAAAAATTGCTCTTAAAGTAAATGCTTTACGCACAATTATTTCTACAGATCCTCTTCCTGGAAATATTGTCCTTGTTAATACAACACCAGCCTTTCAGTCAGATAAATCGAGTGTTTCCGCAACAACCATTCTTTCGCCTGGAGAAAGTCTTGTTTTAAGCGGCCTTACGGAACGCACACATATTAAAAGCCGTGATGAAGCACCTTTCTTAGGGGATCTTCCTGTTGCTGGATTTTTCTTTTCAAATGATTATAGACAAGTTATTGAGCGCTCCATTCTCTTTATCATTTCACCTGAATTTTCAGAAAAAATTGTTAAAGACGCAGCAGGTAACTGGATTGTTGTTCCTGAAGAAGTAGAAGTAAAGTCTCCTTTCCTTGACCGGCTTAAAAAGTTATATCCAACGATTTATAGCCTCCCCAGCAGTGATAATTTCCTTAAAGAATTGTCAGAACCACAATATTCGCGTAATTTTAGAACTTCCGATATGCCCGTCAAGCCTCTAACAATTCCAAATCTTCAGCATAATCTTCATGAAATTGAAGAATTAACATTATAACTTTAACGATGAGCGAAAGCCTATGAAAACGAAAGAAAGATTCTTTAAATATGGTCTCTTGATAACTTTGTCTCTTTTATCTGTAACTGTCCTCGAAAATGAGAGCCATGCTGCTGTTATGGAATCTCCTACTGTAAAACTTATTGTCGCCCCTTCCGCTCTTGATTTAAACAATGGTTCCCAATCTAGTACATTTTACACAATAGGTTGGAAGAAAGTATCTGGAAGCTTCTTTGTTTCTGAAAATTCCCTTATTGCACAAATTTATATAAATTCACAACAAATGGAGACACCAGGAACATATCCATTGGTTTCTCCTTGTTCTGGCGTTGTTACGACACAAATACGGGAAGGCACCCTCATACAACCTGGCCAGACTCTCGGACAAATAACATGCTCTTCATGATTACGCTTCTTTTTGAAGGGTACCTAAAAATTAAGATCTAAAGTGCCATATACCCCCCCGTAAAATTGAAAAAAGTTGCAAAAAACAGAAGATTTAAAACATATGGCTTATCAAGAATTGGAGCAAATAGAAGCAAAGAATTATGCTTCTAAAATTAAAGATTTCCCAATCAAGAGAATCTTTAAGAGAGAGCTTGCCTTTTGTGGTAAAGAGGTTGAGGTTGCTTTTTGTTAAGATTTTTTAAGACAATTCCATAAATTATGCTATACTAACCATAAGCTACGAAGCGCGTCACCTCCATATCCGAGGGGCCTAAGTTTCAAAAATGGAGACTTGTTCTTATAAAAACCGTGGTTTTCATATACAGGTTTCCCCCTTTTCATAAGGGCCACATGTGGATATCCATGCGGGGAACGGCTTTAGTGGCTTTTTATTTTGTTTTTAAATATCTGCTTCCCATGTACATTGATAACAAAGAAAAACTCAGATCAGAGCTTCGAGAAAAAAGACGCCTTTTTGTTCAAAACTCTAAAACTGCTTCTTTTTTTCAAGATATAGGTCCTTTCTTCCGTCATTTCCTTCAAAAGACTTTAAATCTTCCAAAGACGTCTGTTATCAGCGGGTATTGGCCGTTACGGGATGAGGCTGATTGTAAACCCCTTCTTACTTCTCTCTTCCAATATGGCTTTCCCTGCGCACTTCCTTGCATAGACGCCTTAAAATCTCCTCTTTCTTTTAGAAGCTGGCATCCCTTAGATGTCCTTACAAAATCTCCTTGCATGACTATTTCAGATCTTTTTCAACCCCGTAAAAATCAACCCCTCGTAAGGCCAACTCTTCTTTTAATCCCTTTTTTAGGCGTTGATAAATATGGGAATCGTCTCGGATATGGTGGAGGTTTTTATGATAGAACCTTGCACCTCTTACGAAAATCTCCAAAAGACTCTGTTATTGCTGTTGGAGTTGGATTTTCAATCCAAGAAATCGATCATGTTCCTACAACTCCTGAAGATGAACCTCTTAACTGGATTTTAACAGAACATGGGCTTCAAAAAGCCTCTTCGTAGTTTTCTTAAGTCATTGATTTACGATGTTTTTGAAGATCAACACCCAGTAAGAAACCAAAACTCATTAAAAGAGTTAAAAGAGCAGTTCCTCCATACGAGACAAAAGGAAGCGGTACACCCACAACAGGAACAAGCCCCATAACCATAGATGTATTAATGAAAACATATACAAAAACTGTAATAAGAACCCCCATTACAATGAATTTTCCAAAACGATCTCTTGACTCAAGCCCAACTTTTAAGCTCAGTAACATTAGAAGAAAATAAAGACTCAAAAGACAGATCGCCCCTATAAATCCGAATTCTTCTGAAAACATTGTAAATATGAAATCTGTCTGCTTTTCTGGTAAAAAATTTAAATGACTTTGCGTTCCGGCTTGAAAACCTTTTCCAAAAATTCCTCCTGATCCTAATGCGATCTTAGATTGCAAAATGTGGTACCCCGATTTCAAAGGATCTTTTTCAGGATTTAAGAAAATAAGAATTCGATTTTTTTGGTAACTTTTTAAAAAACACCAAGCCAAGGGGAGACAACAAAGGCTTACAAATCCTAAACCTACAAAATAACGAACCTTAACACCCGCCGTAAAAAGAATTCCAGCCCCAATCATGATGAGCAAAAGAGCTGTTCCTAAATCTGGCTGCTTTGCAACCAACATGGCTGGCATTAAAATCATAAAGAGAGGGAGGAGAAGAAATTTTGGTTTTTGTATTTCTTCCACACTTAGAGCACTAAAATACCGAGCAAGAGCAAGAATAAGCGCTATTTTCATTAGTTCAGAAGGTTGAATATTAAAAAAACCAACATTAATCCATCGTTGCGCTCCCATGCCAATATTTCCAATAATTTCAACAGCAAGGAGAAGTAAAAATGAGCCTCCATAAAATAAATAAGCCAGATGACGCCAAAATCTTATATTTATGGCAGAAATCCCAATCATTAAAAGCACCCCTATTAAAAAACGTATCATTTGGGGAAGTGCCCAGGGCATAAGATGACCATTGGCAGCAGAATAGAGCATTATAAATCCAATACCAGAAATGATTGAAATAAGAAGTACGATAGACCATCGCAAATTTTTTAAAAGAAAAATTGGCTTAAAGATTGTATAATTTTCTAACACTCTTAAAAACATTATTTCCCTTTCATGCAAAATCTCTTTTTTGTGCTGCAAGAAGAAGGCGCTGGACGATCGGCACACTATTGAGGCCATCTCCTCCATGCTCGATTAAAACACTCATTGCATATCGAGGCGCGTGGATAGGGGCATATCCTACAAAGAAAGAATGGTTACGTAATTTCCACTCAAGTTCATGCGTCTTTCGAACGCCGCGCGCACGTTCACTCAAACTAATACGCTTGACTTGAGAAGTTCCTGTTTTACCTCCCATCAAAAAGTCAAGTTCCTGAATTCGATGTGCATAAGCTGTTCCTCCTGGTTCATTACAAGCTCTATTCATTCCCTCTAAAATAAGATTGATATGTCTTTCTTGTATCCCAAGAGATTCAAAAGGAGAAAAAGGCTCATTTAAAGAGAGACGGGGAATAACAGATTTTCCACCACTTGCCAGTCTTGCTGTCATAACGGCTAATTCAAGAGGAGTGGACAGAACGTAGCCTTGCCCAATAGAGGCATTAAATGTATCACCCATATACCAAGGCTCATTAAATCGCCCTAATTTCCATTCTTTGTTTGGAATGACGCCTCTTTTTTCTCCATTTAACCCCAAAAAAGGAAGAGACCCGAGACCTAGACGGTTAGCCATACGCGCAATTTCTTCAATACCCGCGCGCTTCCCAATTTCCCAAAAATAAATGTCACACGATCTTTGAAACGCCTCTCTTAAAGCAACGCGGCCATGGGATTCTTTTTTCCAGCAATGAAATTTGTGATTCCCAAGCATCATGTGCCCACGACAATAAGAGGATGTGTGTTCATCAATAACCCCTTTTTCAAGCGCCGCCAGTGCCACGCACATTTTAAAAGTAGATCCAGGTGCATACAGCCCCCCCACAGCTTTATTAATTAGAGGTGTAAAAGGATCTTTTTGAAGGGCTTGCCAATTTTCTTGCGAGATATTTTCTGAAAAAAGATTTGAATCAAAAGAAGGTTGAGATGCAAGCGCAAGAATATCCCCTGTCCTTATATCCAGGAGGACACCTGTTGCACTCGGATGTTCTCTTAATTCCTCCATAAGACGCTGTTGAAGATCAAGATCAAAGGTTGAAATAAAGTCTTGTCCTTCTTTTGGCTTTTCTTGAGAAAGGTCTCGAATAGGTCTTCCGCGGGCATTTACTTCAACTTTTCTAACCCCAGGTTCTCCGCGTAAAGAAACATCAAATATTTTCTCAAGGCCACTTTTCCCGGTTTTAAGATTTCCATTCAATCCACCTTCATTATTCTTCAACTCATTTTCTGAAGGGATACCAACATATCCAATTATATGAGAAAAAACTTCTTTAAAAGGATAAAAACGACGTGTTCCTTCTTCTATCAGAACACCAGGCATATCTAAAAGACTAAGCTCGATCTTTGCAACATCAGCCCATGAAATATTATCTTTCAAAAGAAGAGGAATAAATTTTAAACTCCGCTTTTTCTCTTTAAGAATATTTTTTATATCTTGTTCTGTTAGATTTAAAAGAGATGCTAACTTTTCAAGATAGGGACGTAACGGAATCTTATTAAGTTCAAGAATTTCAAGATTAACAACAGCTCTAAAACTTTTAATATCATAAGCAAGGACAGATCCCCAACGGTCCTTAATCTTTCCCCTTTTAGGAGGAACAAATCTTAAGCTGATCCGGTTATCATCTGAAAGAAGAGCATAATATCCTTTCTTTAAAAGCTGAAGATAACTTAATCGCGAGACAACAACCCCGAGAAGACCAACGCCTATTGTTCCTAATACTATACTTCGACGCGTAAAAAGAGATTGATTTTTATCGTCGTACATTTCACTCTGCTTCTTTTGTCACTTTAAAAGATACTCCTTTTTTTACTTGAATTAAAAGCAAGGTAATAAAAGGATATGCTCCTACTGTCATCAAAAATTGGATCAACATTAGAAAAAAAAGGCCCTGACATCTTTGAAACATGCACATAAAGATCCACTTTAAACCTAAATATCCTAAAAATGTAAAGGAAAAGAAAATCCAAATTTTTTTAAAAGATTTTTTAATTAAAAATTTCCTTTGAGATAAAGCACCAATATAAAAGAGAATCCATAAAAGAGGCGCTTGCCCTAATATATTTCCAGAAAGAATATCATCTATTATCCCAAGAACCACAAGAAATCCCAAAGGAATAAGATGTGGACGATAAAGTGTCCAAAAAAAAAGGACCCCCATTATATAATCTGGCCATATAATGTTAAGTCCTGGAATTTTAAGAAGCCCTACCCAGAAACTCAAAAAAAAGAGTATTCCTAAAAATAATGTTTTTTTACTTTTCTTAAAATGCTTTAAGAAAAAATATGAATTTTCTTTTTTTTGATATTTTTTTTCCCAATGGTTCATGCTCAAACTTTCTAAAAAGACATTCTGCCCCCAGAAAAAACTTAAGATAAAGATAAAGATCAAGTTCTATTTAATTAACACGGGGCTTTCAAAAAATGCTTCCTTTTATTTTTGTAAAATTTTTTGTCTGATTAACCTGCGTCAGAAACTCCATTAATTCTCTTTTTATACTTTATCAAAATTCAGATCCTCTAAAAAGGCTTCGTAAGAGGGCACAATCGTCACCACACTTAAATTATTAAAGTCATTAAAAAGCTGAACCCGGTAGGCATCTTCCGTTTTGCTTGCAATAATACCAATAGGAATATTGGGAGGAAAAATTCCTCCTACCCCCGAGGTACAAACCAACTCTCCAATCTGCGGAGGAGATTTCATCATATCTTCTTGAAGACGCGTTAAGAGCGGTAAATTTGTGCCTTCTCCCATTAAAATAGCAGAATGCTTGGAAGATTCTAAAATAACAGGAACACGTGAATCCATGTCTGTTATAAGAAGAAGACGTGAAGCTTTTTTTCCAACTTCTATAAAACGTCCAACAAGCCCTTTGGCAGTAATGGCAACATCTCCTTTTGCAATTCCCTCATCGCCCCCCCCTTCTATAATAAAATGATGTTTAAAGGTATCCATGGGCCGTGCAATGACTTGCGCTGTTTTTTTAATGTCTGGCAGTGTCCCAAAAAGGGAGCTTCTTTGCTTTTTAAAATGAACTTCATTTTTTAAGATTTCATTTTCTCGTCTTAAATAGGCTGCTTGTGCTTTCCAAAACTCTCTTTCATTTTCAATATGATGAAGATCTTTTATATGAGCTGAAAGCGCCCAAAAATCTTCCATCTTTGTTGTAAGAGAACGTAAAGCCTCAAAAGGCCTATTTAGTTCTTTTAAAAGGGGCGCTGTTCTATCTAAGAGTTCTTCTCGCTTCAAAAAAGCCGGCATTATTCCGAAAAAACCAGATGAAACAATTAAAAAAAGGATAATAACCGTATAAAAAGAAAGCGTGCTTAAATTTACTTTTGACTTAAAAGTTGGCGATAGTGTTAACTTACGCAATCTTCTCGTTAAAAAGCGTTGAGGCGCGCGCGATAATAAGTTAAATTTTTTAGAACTTGAAATCACATTCGCATCCTCTCTTCTTATTAGCCAATGAGAACGCTCCGCAACGTTTTCATCTGTTCAAGAGCACGGCCTGTGCCATGTGCAACACAAGAAAGAGGATCTTCTGCTATCGAAATTGGAAGGCCAGTTGAATCTCGAAGAACGCTATCTAAGTTTCTTAAAAGCGCGCCCCCTCCTGTTAACACAATTCCCTTATCCACAATATCCGCAGAAAGTTCGGGAGCTGTTTGCTCAAGTGTTAACCGAACGGCATTTACAATTTCACTGACAGGCTCTTGTAAACTTTCCACAATGTCTTGCGTATTAATCGTTATCTCTTTAGGCACGCCACTTGCAAGATCTCGACCTTTTATTTGCACTTCTTGAATATCAGAAGGTGTATTTATCTTTGCAGCTCCAATTTCTTTTTTGACGCGCTCAGCTGTAGATTCACCAATTAAAAGATTATATTTGCGTCGAATATAATTAATAATAGATTGATCTAATTTATCTCCTCCAACACGTAAAGAATGGGCAAAAACAATTCCTCCAAGAGATAAAACAGCAACCTCCGTTGTTCCTCCTCCAATATCTACAATCATGGATCCTGTTGGTTCAGTTACAGGAAGCCCAGCGCCTATCGCTGCTGCCATGGGCTCTTCAATCAAAAAAACCCTGCGTGCACCAGCACTTTCAGCAGACTCTTGAATCGCTCTTCGTTCCACAGCAGTTGATCCTGAAGGAACACAGACAACAATTTGAGGACTTGTAAAACTTCGCCGATTATGAACTTTTTGAATAAAATGCTTAATCATTTCTTCTGCAATTTCAAAATCTGCAATCACGCCATCGCGAAGGGGTCGAATTGCTTGGATATTTCCAGGTGTGCGGCCCACCATAAGTTTTGCCTCATCTCCAACAGCAAGCACCTGTTGCTTTCCTTTGGTCACTGCAATAGCGACAACGGAAGGCTCATTTAAAACAATTCCACGACCTCTAACATAAACAAGAGTATTCGCTGTTCCTAAATCGATTGCCATATCAGCCGACAAATACCCTAACAAACGTGCAAACATAAACGATGGTTCCTTTTATTATATTATTATATGAAAAATTCTTAAATCTTGGAAACGAGTATAAACTTTCAGAAAACTTTTGCAACAGCTCATGGAAAAAATTTTACCCTCGAGAGGGAAGAAGTGTGGTATGAAATACCATCAAGCTTATACGTTCTTACAAAAATTTAAAAAATTCTTCTCCTGCTTATACCTATAAGATGTATACAATTTCTGAGCAATGCTATTAGATTTCGCTGTTTGGAGAGTAATTTTAGCCACTCCTTTTTTTTGCGCAAATTCCTCTATATGCATAAGCAACTTACCTGCGATACCATTTTTTCTATATTCTGGTTTTATATATAAGTCATTGAGAATTAAAATTTCAGCAGCACCAATAGATGTAAAACTGTGGTAAAGTTGTGCGAATCCTAGAGGCGTTAAGTCTGTCGCTTTCGTAACTAAAAAAATTATAGAATCATTTTTTTGTAAACGATCTCGTATAAAGTTTTCAGCCTTACATAAATCAAAAATCTGATCATAAAAGACACGATACTCATTAAATAAAGAAGCAACTAAATCAAGGTGCGTTTCATTTGCTTGAAAAATTTTCATACCGTTTCCTTCATACAGATGATTGACATCCTTTCCCCTTTAAAAGAGGAAGATACGCTTTATTCATACAAGTTGTTCGACAGCTTTTTTAAGCCGCGCGCAGGCTTCTTCTAATAGACCCATGGAGGTTGCATAAGATATCCGTACATAAGGTGAAAGACCAAAGGCTTCACCTGGTACAACAGCAACACCTACAGAATCCAAGAAATATGTTGCAACGTCTGAGTCTGTTGTCAAAATCTTTCCTTGGGGTGTTTTCTTTCCTATAATCCCTTTTACAGAAGGATAAACATAAAAAGCGCCTTGTGGCTTCAAACAAGAGAAAAATGGACAAGCATTTAAAAGATCCACGATACGATTCCGTCTTTCTTCAAAAATTTTTTGACGTTCTTTTAAAAAGGTTTGATCTCCTTTTAAAGCTTCTTCAGCCGCAGCTTGAGCAATCGATGTTGCATTTGAAGTACATTGTGATTGGACCATTTTCATGGAAGAAATAAGTTCCTTTGGAGCAGCCCCATACCCAATACGCCAACCTGTCATCGCATACGTCTTGGAGACACCATTAACAATTAAAATACGCGATTTTAAGTCAGGGACAACTTGAGCAAGTGTTTTAAATTTTAAACCATCAAAAATCAGATGCTCATAAATATCATCACTTAAAATCCAAACTGAAGGGTATTTTTTTAAAACGTCTCCCAAGGCCTTCAATTCATTTTCATCATAACACATCCCTGTAGGATTACTTGGCGAATTTAAAATAACCCATTTTGTCTTTGGCGTAATCATTTCTTCCAAAAGGTTTGGCGTTATTTTAAAATTATTATCTTCTCCTCCTTGAATAATTTTTGGAACACCTCCAAATAAAAGCACAATATCGAGATAAGATACCCAATAGGGCGCAGGAATAATAACTTCATCTCCTGGATTTAAGGTTGAGATCATTGCATTAAAAATAACATGCTTTCCTCCACACGATACGATAATTTCTGAAGGATCGTATATAAGGTCATTTTCTGTCAAAAATTTTTGGCAAATTGCTTTTCTTAAAGACAATGTTCCTTCTACGGCTGTATACTTCGTCTCTCCCCGTTCAAGCGCTTTTAGAGCAGCCTGCTTGATAAATTCAGGTGTATCAAAGTCAGGTTCCCCTGCTCCAAGACCTATAACATCATGGCCAGAAGCTTTTAAAGCCGCGGCTTTTGCAGAAATTTCAAGGGTGGAAGATGGTTTAATCATACTCAAACGATGTGCAAAAAAAGACATGAGAACATCCAAATCATTAAAGTAAACTATTAAAAACTTAACCCCTCTCTAAAAGGGTTTTAAAAGATTAAGATTTTATACGTTGCCCTAGGATTTTTGTAAAGAAAGAAGGTTTTTTTCTTAAGTTTTCTGTTCAAAAAGTCACGTTTAAAAATTTTTTTACACTTTGAACCAGAATTATGAGTGAATTAAGAGTTGTTTTATTTTTTTTAACAGGGTATGTTTTAATCAAGGTTTCTAATATATGCTTTGACATTAAAGAAAATACAAGATTTCCTTTGCGTTAAAGAGTTTGGAACTTGAGCGTTTTGCGCTTTTCGTCCTCAGGAAATGGGTTCCTTAGGGTTTTTTAACGAAATATTAAGGTAGAGAAGACAATATGGCGATTGGTACAGTTAAATGGTTTAACACCACAAAAGGATACGGTTTCATTCAACCACAAGACGGATCAAAGGACGTATTCGTTCATATTTCCGCCCTTGAGCGTGCGGGCCTCCGGTCCTTAAATGAAGGCCAAAGCATTTCTTATGAACTTGCAACAGAAAAAGGAAAGACATCCGCTGTCGATCTAAAGCCTGTTGACTAAAATTTTAAAAAAAGAAAAAGGAAAGAGTTAAAATAACCTCTTTCCTTTTTTTTTATCTTTTTGCTTTTTTAATGTAGGATTTTAAAATGATTTCATCAGATATTCGTCAAAATCTTATTCAAAAAGCGGAAAAAGTTGCGCTTAATTCTTATTCTCCTTATTCCAAATTTAAGGTCGGCTGTGCTCTTCTCACCGAAAAAAATCAAATTTTTACAGGTACGAATGTCGAAAATGCGTCCTATGGTCTTTCCATTTGCGCAGAAAGAAATGCCGTTTTTTCTGCTGTTGCGCAAGAAGGACCTGATATGCGTCTCAAAGCCGTTGCAATTACATCAATTCCCCATGCACATTTAACATCTCCTTGCGGCGCTTGCCGGCAAGTTATTGCTGAATTTGGAAAAGATATTCCTATTATTTTTCCAAATGGATCTACTTACATTGATGTTTCTCTTCAGGATCTTCTTCCTTATCAGTTTATTTTCTCGGTTTAAATTTTCATCTCTTTCTAAAAGATTTCCTTTTCACTTTCTTTTTAAGATTATTAACTAATAGAAAACAAATCTTTAAAAATACATAATAATGAAGATTATTTGCTTTTTGCCCATTACTATATATATTTGGACATGTATTTAAAAATTTGTTTCTATGAAGATTTATATGAAATGAGGATTCAAATGAAAAAAGTTTTTATATTTTTTGTACTGTTAAACCTCTTTCTTTTTTCTGAAGGGAGAGCAATGATTTGTGATATTGAAAAGCCCATCACTCATTCGCGCACCTTATCCTCTACTTTCAATGCTCATGTTGATGCCTTTAGAGAAAGCTTAAATGGAACTTCTCCTACAAAAAAAACTTAACAGGGTTCTTGAAAATGCCAGGAATTCTTCCCTACTTAAAACGTTCTTATTCTTCTGAAAATTTTAATGAACATGGGCCTACAGACTGCACTGAGCAAGAACTATGGCTTTATAATCTCCTTTCAACGAGCTACCGCCAAGATATCAAAAAAAAAGAATTTTGCAAACATGGATCTCTTGGTGCCATTGAGAAATCCTATGTAGCTAGATTTAACCAAAATTCAAAAACTTTTGTAATGCCTCCTCTGCATCCAAATGACATTCGAAAAATTATTGATGGGATTCAGCTTGGCCTTCCTTTTACGGATATTGATATACTAGATGATGAAAGATATGGTGGAACTTATAAAGGATATTATGACTTGCTCACCTCACGCCTACCTCAATTTTGGATAACACTTTGCAACGCAAACTTTGATTCCTTAAATCGCCATGCTACGACAATATTCCACATAATGAATGCAGATAGAAGCTATATACACGCCTCTTTTTGGATTGATAGTGGAGACAATCTACAATGGTTTAGCAATCTTAAATCCACATTTACAAACCATGAAACAGTTAAAAAAAAGGAAGCCTCTCCCTCTTCAGGCATATCTCTCTTGCCAGTTGTATCTCTAAGCGATGTAAATTCCGGACCCTTAAAAAAGTATAAAGGACAAAAAGAGCCTGCTTTTTTATCTCAGGACCCTATAGAGGCTCTCAATAAACTTGAAGGAAATTTTCCAGGTCTTACGTTTGAGAATGTAAGACTATTTTGTAACGGTGGATATACGGCACATGTGGTCAGAACGACCCCTTTAATTTATATTTCATTAGGCATACAATCCGAAGAAGACAACAATTGTAGCTTATTCGCACTAAATATTACATCTGCTCTTTTAGAAATGACATTAGAAGATAGATTTACACAAAAACTTATGGATCTTGAACAACGCATGGAGGCCACAGGCTTCAAAGGACCTCAAGAAATTGAAGACCTATCCTTTGCCTTGACAGCAGAATTAAAAAAACATTTGCCACAATATTATGATACAAGTCTTGAGGGGTTTCCGAAACGGTCCCAGGCAGACTTAAACGCATTTCACATGCAGCAGCGATGGGAGGCATCAGGAGAAGAATTACATGGGCTCCTTGAGTAATATACTTCTTAATGTCATTTATACCCTATTTTAAAGGAGGCTAAAATAACGTTTCAGGGGGTGTAAGATGACGCTTATTAGCTTATTACAAGACCAAATTATTAGCCTGATTATTTAAAAAACAGAAGATCCTCAAATAAAAAGAGCTCCTTCTTTTCCTCGGGGAGGAGGATCTTGTCTTAATTCACCTTGGAGGATCTTTCCTTGGACAATGATGCCCATCGAATGAGGCTTTTCAGAAAAATCACACCTAATAATTCCGTGATTTTCAATACACCCTCCACACATGAGGATTATTTTTTCCGCTTTTAACCTTCCCTCAACATGTATTGAACCTTGGCTTCTTATTTCTAGAGCATCTGTCGTCGTCATATGCCCCTGAAGATCTGCATTCTCAGAAATAACATTGATCATTGGAGCTTCAATACTTGAATTTCCATCCATTCTCAAATCTCCCTTACTTTCAATCGCAACAGAGAAAGGAGACACGAAAACCTGACCATCCTTAAACTCCATATTATCTCCTTTTATATGAACCACGGGTTGAGGAACATGTCTTTCTGCCTCGCCCTCTTCTTCCATAGAAAAGGCAGGAAAAGCTGTTCCTAAGAGAATAGAGAGCGCACAAATTTTTTTAAAATGAGCATGAAGCATGTTAATCATTTCCTAATCGTTTATGTTTTTATAATCATAATTTGGTTTTAAGACAGCTTTTCGCCTCCTAAGATATGCACATGAAAGTGAGGGACTTCTTGACCACTATGTTCTCCAGAGTTTGAAATAAGCCTAAACCCTCCTTCTGACACTCCTAAAAGTTCAATGGTCTTTCCCACAGCTTTAAAAAAGCCAGCAACTTCTTCATTGGAAGCTTGTATAATAAATTTATTAAAACAAATATAGGCCTTCTTTGGAATGACAAGAGCATGGGTTGGGGCTTTTGGAGAAACATCATAAAAAGCAAGCGCAAAAGAATCTTCATAAATTTTTCGACACGGAACTTCCCCCTTAAGAATTTTTGCAAATACATTTTGATCGTCGTAATCTTTAGAAAAAAAAGAGGGTTTTTGCATCTTATAATGACCTTTCTTTAAAATCTCCTTAAAGATATGAGACAAAATTGTTGTCTCTCCGATAATTATGATATAAAAAAGAAATATATTAAAGGAGTCTTTTTCTCTTTTTGTTTAAAAAATTTTTCTCGCAGGAGTTGCTTCATCCATGACACCTTATTCTTTTGGATCCTCTTCACATCTGGAATGGCACGGCACAACCATCCTCGCCGTTCGCAAAGAAGGACATGTTGTCATTGCAGGAGATGGACAAGTTTCGCAAGGTCCTCTCAAAATTAAATCAACGGCAAAAAAAGTTCGTAGGCTCGGAGATGGTTCTGTCATTGGCGGATTTGCAGGCTCTACTGCTGATGCACTTACCCTTTTTGAACGTCTTGAGCATAAACTGGAACAGTATCCAGGACAACTTGCCCGTGCCTGTGTTGAACTTGCGAAAGATTGGAGATCTGATAAATACTTAAGACGCCTTGAAGCCATGATGGCTGTTGCAGATAAAACAAGCTCCTTTATTCTGACAGGTACAGGAGATGTCTTAGAGCCTGAAGATGGGATTATCGGTATTGGATCAGGAGGCCCTTATGCCTTAGCAGCCGCCCGTGCATGCATTGATTCAGATTTAAGCGCAGAAGATGTTGCCCGAAAAGCCATGGCTGTTGCTGCTGGTCTTTGTGTCTATACAAACACCCACCTTACGATTGAAAGTGTATAAACATGACTTCCTTTACCCCTCGAGAAATTGTTTCAGAATTAGATCGCAATATTGTTGGTCAACTTGACGCAAAAAAAGCGGTTGCGATTGCGCTTCGAAACCGTTGGAGACGCCAGCAATTATCTCCCGCATTACGCGAAGAAGTTTTGCCTAAAAATATTCTGATGATTGGACCAACCGGTGTTGGAAAAACAGAAATTGCACGACGGCTTTCTAAACTTGCTCAAGCCCCTTTTATTAAAGTTGAAGCAACAAAATATACAGAAGTTGGCTATGTTGGGAGAGATGTCGAACAAATCATCAGAGATCTTGTTGAAATTTCGATTCTTCAGACCCGTGAAAAACTTCGAAAAGAAGTTGCAACACGTGCTGAAGAGCTTGCTGATGAGAGAATTCTCTCTATTCTTGTCGGGGAGAATGCCACAGAAGAAACACGCCAAAAATTTGCTCAGAAATTAAATCGTGGAGATCTTAATTCCAAAGAAATAGAAATAGATCTTTTAGAAACACCAAATAGCGGCGTTCCAACTTTTGATATCCCTGGAATGCCTGGAGCACAAATGGGGATGATTAATTTAAGTGATGCTCTTGGAAAAGCTTTTGGCGGGTCTAAGACAAAAAAACGGCGTCTTACAATTGAAGAGGCAAAAATTGCCTTGATTGCTGAAGAAAGCGAAAAACTTCTTGACTCAGAAAAAGTAATCAAAGAAGCAATTTCAAAAACAGAACAAGCTGGGATCGTTTTTATAGATGAAATTGATAAAATTGCAAATAAATCTGGACGTACAGGAGGAGATGTAAGCCGAGAAGGCGTTCAACGAGACCTGCTTCCTCTTATTGAAGGAACAACAGTTTCAACAAAATATGGCCCTGTTAAAACCGATCATATTCTTTTCATTGCTTCAGGAGCGTTTCATATTTCTAAACCTTCTGACCTTCTTCCTGAGCTTCAAGGACGTCTTCCTATTCGTGTTGAATTAAAACCTCTCGAAAAAGAAGATTTTGTTAGAATTCTTAAAGAACCTGAATCAAGTCTCATTCGTCAATATTCAGCGCTCTTAGAAACAGAAAAGGTAAAACTTGACTTTCAAGACACGGGAATTGAAGAAATTGCCCTTTTGGCAGCTGAGGTCAATAATAACGTTGAGAACATTGGTGCACGTAGACTTCATACACTTCTTGAAAAACTTCTTGAAGAAATAAGCTTCACAGCTCCTGATCATCCTGATACAACTTATACAATTGATTCTAATTTTGTCCAAAAAACACTTGGAAGCCTGGCTAAAAATAAAGACCTTTCAAAATTTATTCTGTAAACATCCTACTGCTTTTATATCTTTCCCTTTTACACATCTAACACCATGAGGAAATATTATGAAGAATGAAGAAGAGTTAGAATTTGAAGAATTTATTGCTTTTATGGAAAAAACACATAGCCTTGTTGGAGATAAAATATCTAAACGCGAAGAAGGCTGGGATACTTTTTTAACGCTTATAGATGAAGCACAAGATGATATAAATCAATGGAAAAAACCTGATTTTCAAAAGCGCGTTAAGACTCTTTGTAAGAGCATTGATTGTCGTCTTATAGATCCAGAAAGTTGGGAAACCACAGATGAAATCGAGCTCTTAGCTCAGCTTTCTATTCGCAAATCGTCCGAAGAAGATGACTTTGAAGACGATTTTGAAGATGAGGATGAAGACGAAGATGAAGATGAAGATGAAAATGAATATGCAGAAGAAGATGATCGTGAGTTTGATGAAGAAGATTTCGAAGAAGATAATGATTTGAGCTTAGATGCCGAGCTTTTTGATGTTCCAATTGATGATTTTAAAATGATTGCACCTAAAGATGTCTTAGGATTTTTTGTTCTTCTGGATCGTTATATTGAATTTTATGCAAATTTCTTGAAACATTCCGAATATTCACTTCTTTTAACACATCTTCCAGAAAACCCAGATGGAACAATTGTAACGTCTGAGTTAAAATAATTTAAATTTTTGAGAAAAAAGGGAGACTAAAAATCTTTATAAGATTTATGTTATGACGTCTTCTTTTTCTTCTCTTTTTAAAAAAACAACACAAGGTGTCACACTTCGATTAAAGGTAACACCTTGTTCCAAAGTTTCTAAAATTGAATCTATCCAAGACGATGGCCCTTCCTCTTCTGGCCTTTTTCAAGAAAAAATCTTAAAAATTTCCCTTAAAGATTCTCCTGAAAAAGGCCGTGCTAATGCTGCTCTTCTAAAACTTTTATCCCGCACTTGGAAAGTCCCAAAAACAAATCTTCATCTTCTTAATGGAGAAATCTCTCGTCAAAAAGTACTCCTCATAAAAGGAGATCCCGAAAAACTTGAACAACACCTTAAAAAATGGCTTTTAGAAGTCTTTATTGAAAATTAAAAGCAGCCTCTTTCCTGTGCCTTTTTTTAAATAAATATAGGAACTTTCATGGCATCCGTTTCGTTTTCTTCACAAACCCTACTTGATGCAATCGCTCGAGAAAAAAGCATCTTCTCTGACTTACAATCCTTGGAATCTTTTAAAAAAACATCCTCTCTTGTTCTTTTACAAAAATGTCATGAAGAAAATGCACTTCTATTAGACAATTTCTTAAATTTGTATGGATGGCCTATTCCTTCACAATTTGGAGAAGACATACATGAAGCAGCTTGTCTTATTGCACTCCAAGCAACTTCTCTCCCTAACTTACAACTTCGCTTCTTAACGTGTCTCCATCGTGTCTTAAAGCGCTATAATATTGCCCTTTTAGCTCTTGAAAAAGCCCCTTATATCCAAGAAGCCCAAAAGCTTTTTTCAAAAAACTATAAAAATTATATCTTAGGGGATGAAAGTCTTCCTCATATCACTCTTTGTCAATTCTATGCTGAAGATGGAGCTCTTGAAGGCATTTTAAAAGATGTAAAAAAAATAAAAGCCTGGCCCAGTGTTAATTTCACGGGCATCAGCTTTCAAAAGGAAAAAAACACGCCCTTTTGGTGGGCAGAGCTTTCTGTTCTTTGCGAAGCTTCTCTTCTTAATTTCCAAAGTCACATTATGTCTCTTTTAAAGCAATATAAAACTGTGCCTCTTAACTTGCCTGAGAATCTTTATCGTCCACATCTTACATTAGCACGTGTAACTTCTTTAAAGATTAAAGCTATTCATGAAGATCTTTTGACACAGCGTCCTTTTACACTTGCTCTGGGAGAGTCGGATTTTTTTGGTCAATTTGTAAAAACTCGATATTAACCCCCCCCTTAAAAAATTAGAATCTTATGGTCTTATAAATTCGACATAAAGATTTGTTGCGTTTTGAGGAATTTTTTTATTTAACGTAATTTGAAAGGGATAAATTTCTCCTGGAAGAATGCGGTCTGAGGATGTATGTGCAATCCACCGATCAATAATACATCCTTCTTGAGAACATTTTTTTTGACTGTTTTTTTCTTCAGGTACATTCGAAACAAAGGCAATTGTTAGAGGGGGAATTGCAAGAGCTTTATGAGAAGTATTTAAAATATATCCCTTTAAGATAAAAATTGGATTTTGGTTTTCATCCACACCAGGTGTCCAACTAACATCCTCAAGTTCAAGAAATTGAGCAAGAGAATTTGTTTTAATGCCAAACGTTTCATAAATTTCTGTAGATGACGGCCAAATTTTAACAATATAAAAACGTCCAAAATACAAAAAAGAAAGAAATCCAAGAACCACGAGTCCCAAGAGAAGACCTAAAAAAAACCTTGAAAAAGTGCTTTTTGAAGAGGTGGGAGATATTCTTGTTGTTAAAGGTTCATAGGATGTTTGCTCAAAGCTTTGAGGTTGAGCCGTCATTGTTTCTGAAAAGGAAGCTGAAAGATGGACATTTTCCTGTAAATCTGATGTCGATTTGAATGAAGAAGATGTAGGTTCTAGTATTTTTGGCATATCTTCTGGAGGGTTTTGATGCCATGAATGACCACACGATGAACATCGAACAACACGACCTTTTAATCCTAAAGAAACGGGGTCAATAAGGTAACGCTTTAAACATTCATGACAAGATATAATCATAAAAACCAACCTATTCGCTTACGGAGACTGCCCCAAAGATCATTTTTCATTATATTATAAATGTTTATAAATGATCCGACAATACATACCTACATTCAAAAGACCTTTTTTTTCTTTTTTTTAAAGGCCTTAAAACTCATTTTTATCTTTTAAAAACATTTTTTATAGATTGGAATAAAAATTTTACTTTGTAAAGCATTTGTTTTTTATTTTGAAAAACATATTTATGCATACACCTTTGACAAAAATGTCGCTTTTTAAAATTTGAAAAAATATAAAACCTTTTCTTCAAATTTTCTAAAGATAGTTTTAAAATTGTTTCATCGCTCCTTGACTCAACCCCTTTCTCCAGGTTTAATGAAAATACTTAAAAGTTTATTTGTTTTCCAAAAAAACTTCCCTCAGGAGAAGTTATTTTTCAACCTCGTTCATGCCTTAATGAAATGCAAAAAGAAATTATTCAGTTTGATCAGGTAAGTCTCAATTTCCCAGGAGATATTTCTGTTTTTGAGAACATTTCTTTTCGTCTTCTAGAAGGAACATTTCATTTTTTAACAGGAGCAAGTGGATCGGGAAAATCTTCCCTTCTTAATCTTATTCATCTTTCTATGCGTCCAACCAAAGGACATATTCGCCTTCTGGGATATGATGTAAGTTCTGTAAAACGCTCTGAGATCCCTTTCTTTCGAAGTCAAATTAGTTTTGTTTTTCAAGATTTCCGCCTTTTAGATCATTTAACTGCGCTTGAAAATGTTGTTCTTCCTTTAAGATTACAAGGTGTTTCTTTTGAAAAATGCCGTCTCCAGGCACTTGAACTTTTAAAATGGGTGGGCCTTGAAAGATTTTATGAAGCCTATCCTTCAACCCTTTCTGGAGGTCAAAAGCAACGTATTGCAATTGCACGTGCCGTTATTACACAACCGAAAGTTCTTTTAGCGGACGAACCTACGGGAAACGTCGATGATCAAACAGGCATGAAACTTATTTATTTATTTGAAGAGTTAAATAAAAATGGAACAACTGTTTTAGTCGCAACTCATAATCAACTTCTTGCTCAAGAATTTTCTTATCCTCAACTCTATTTAGATCGGCATAAAATATCTTTAATTTTACCTTCAGCACAAGAGAATCTGAATGGCCTCTGATCTTCCAATCACCAAGAATCCGGCTGCCCGTTATGTCCCTTGGACAGTTGGGCTGATGATGTACTTAGCAAGCCTTGCCGCATTTTTATTTATTGTTGGATTCCATTTTTTTGGATCCTGGCGGCATGATCTTCGTACACATATTACGCTTGAAGTCCCGACACATTCTCTTTTTACAAGCACAAACCCTTCCAATGATATATCCACATTAATCCAAAAAATTAAAGAGGTTGTTCAAAAAACACCAGGCGTCGTTCATATATCTGTTGTTTCTCCTTCTGACGGACAAAAGCTTCTCTCTCCTTGGCTTAAAGATCAACAAATCCTTTTAAAAAATCTTCCTCTTCCAACTCTTATTGAAATTGAAAAACATCCTGACACTTTTAACGCACCTCTTCTTGAAAATTCTTTGAAAAGAATTTTTCCACTTATTCGTATTATAAATCATCAAACACACTTTTCAAAAATCTTCATATTGGGACTGTCTTTAGAAATTTTTCTTTTGACACTTATGAGCGCTTTCTTTTTCACCGCTTTTTTAACACTCTCTTTTGCAACACGAACAAGCCTTTTAATTCATAAAAATATTATTGATATTCTTTCTCTTTTAGGAGCAAGTGATGTCATTATTGCAAAAGAGTTTCAATCTCATGCACGCATCATGGCTATAAAAGGAGCTATAACGGCCTATGTCCTCTTATTTTTAACAGCTTTTCTTGCTTTCTTTTTATTTCAAGGCCATGAAATGTTTTCTTTCCCTGTTTTTATAATGCATTTTTCATGGGATCTTTTTTTAGGCTTTCTTGTGCCCGTTCTCATGGGGTCTTTCATGATTTTTTCAGCCCGTCTAAGCATCAAAAGACTCCTTAAGAAACTGGACCATGCTTAAAAGCTTTCTTTTAATCTCTATTATAAATTTTGAAATGGAGAATTTCCCTCACACATGAAACTTGTTCTTTTAGATAGAGATGGTGTTATTAATGTTTCTCCTGGAAAATCATATGTTATGTCGCCTTCTGAGATGAAGCTTATTAAAGGCGCAGGAAACGCCATTGCTTGTCTTAATAAAGCTCAAATTAAAGTTGCAATTATAACCAACCAATCTATCGTCGGCCAAGGAAGCTTAACTCTTCAAGATCTCGATCAAATTCATGAGCATCTTTTCTTACTCTTAAAAAAAGAAAATGCTTCGATCGATAAAATATTCTTCTGTCCAGATGCCCCCTACGCCCCCACACACCGCCGCAAACCAAATCCTGGTATGATTCATGAAGCCCTTGATTTTTTCAAAGCTGAGGCACAAGATACACCGTTTATTGGAGATTCTCTAACAGATCTTGAAGCTGCTTTTAAGGCGGGGTGCCCTCGACATCTTGTCCGAACAGGGCATGGAAAAGAGGTTGAGAAGAAGGGAATACCTATTGAATATTTGCCCGTTATCGTTCATGCCGATCTCGAGGCGGCTGTTAAATATTTATTGAAAAAATGATTTTAAGAGTACCTTCCTCAAAAGACTTACTTTCTATTTACCCTATCGTCTTTTTATCCTTTTAAGAAATTTGAAATTTCTAATATTCACTTTTTCTTTTTTCTCTTAACCATGCAAGGCCCTCATTGTCATGATACATATAACACCTAATCTCTTGTATTAATTTTTTAATGTTTTCTTAAAATTCTTGCAAAAATCTTTTGAAAAAGAGATGATAGGTTCCTGAAAGGCCCAATCGTAAATTGAATGAAAAATGAGTGCATCCTTCTTAAAAGCACCTTCTTTTTCCGGGATGCTCTCGGAAGATAAAAAGCAGCACCATTACTGGACATCTGTGTATTTAGCAGACACAGACTCCGGAGGTGTCGTTTATCATGCAAATTACCTCAATTTTGCTGAACGCGCGCGCACAGAATTTTTAAATCTTTTAGGAATTTATCATGCTGATATGATGCAAAAAGACACACATGGATGCTTTTTTGTTGTCCATGAATGTGCCATTACTTTTTTAAAACCTGCAATTTTTGGTGATCTTCTCGAAGTTCAAACAACTTTTAAGAAGATGACAAAAGTTCGGCTCTTTCTTTTACAAGAAATCTTTAAAGAAAATGTTTTAATTGCCCAATTGCATATTACCCTCGCCTGCGTTAAAAATAGAGAGAGCCCTACGAAAATTCCTCATATAATCATATCGGCTCTAAAACCTTTTTTAAAAGAGGACCCATAGAAAGTTTTTCTTCAGACTAACATTGGTTTTAACTTTTCTGTCACCTTAACTCAAATCTTAAAAAGGAGATCTTAGATGCCCCAACAACCTCTTCCTGCCTCAACAACTTCTTTTCCTGGTGTATCTGAACCTGTTCCTCTTGCCCCTCCTGTAGAATCTCTCACAAGTATCCCTCTTCAAGGCACAGAAACCTCCTTTGATTTTTCGATTTGGGGCCTTGTTATGCATGCAGACTTTGCTGTGAAAATTGTAATGCTCCTTCTTGTTGGCATTTCTTTTTGGTCATGGGCCATTATTTTTTCAAAATATATAAAATTAAAATACTTAAATCGCCAGGCTACTCTTTTTGAAGATATGTTTTGGTCTGGGGGGTCCTTAGACGATTTATATGATCGCGTTGGGACAAAACCTCAAACACCCCTTGAAAATATTTTTTCAGCAGCCATGCGTGAATGGCGTCGCAGTCTTTCTCGAGGCGTTGATAAAACACAAGAATTTAAAGCAACCCTGCAAGAACGCATTGAACGTATTATGCATGTTAGTGTCTCGCGTGAGTTGGAAGATCTTGAAAACCAAATGGGAGTCTTGGCTTCTACGGGATCTGTCTCACCTTTTCTTGGTCTTTTTGGAACAGTCTGGGGGATTATGGTGAGCTTTCAAGCAATTGCGGCCTCAAATAATACGAATTTGGCTGTTGTTGCGCCTGGCATTGCCGAAGCTCTTTTTACAACAGCATTAGGTCTTATCGCAGCTATTCCAGCCGTTGTTGCTTATAACAAACTTTCCAATGACATTAATCGCTACGGCAACCGACTTGAGTCATTTTCTCAAGAATTTGGAGCCATAATTTCCCGTCAACTTGAGGAGAATGCATAAAAAATGGCTTTTAAACTTCCCTCTTCTTCTCAACATAGAAGATCTCGACGCTCTTTTTCTCCCATGAGTGAAATCAATGTTACGCCCATGGTTGACGTTATGCTTGTGCTTCTTGTTATCTTTATGGTTACTGCTCCTCTTTTAACAACTGGTATTGCTGTTGATCTTCCAAAAGCAGCAATATCTTCTCTTACAGAATCTGTGGAACCTCTCACGATTGTTATTAATGAAAAGGGAGTGGTCTTTATACAAGAGACGGAGACCCCTCTTGAGACCCTTACAGCTCGACTTATTGCTGTGACCCAAAATAATAAAGAGGCACGCATTTACGTAAAGGGTGACAAAGCTTTAAGTTATGGAGAAATCATTCGTGTTATGGGGCTCATTGGTGCAGCAGGCTTTACAAAAGTGGCCCTTTTGACAGAGGCCCCTCAAACACCATCTAAAAACCTTCCAAATTCCCGTTTTTCTTCAAAAAAAGATGTGAAAGGTTAAAAGGATGGGATTAGGTTTTGTTCTTTCAGGGCTTCTTCATCTTTTTTGTTTAGCTCTCCTTATTTTTGGAATTCCTGCTTGGAAGCCCCCCCTTCCAGAACTTCCTAAACCAATCCCTATTGAAATTATTAATATTTCTGAGCTGAGCGTGGCTCCTCCTCCTAAAAAGTCTGAAGATGAGCCCACAAAACCTCTTTCACCAGTTAAACCTGACCCGCTTCCTGAACCAGATCCGATCCCTGAACCTGAACCAATGCCTGTTTCTGAACCTGTACCGGAGATTATCCCTGAACCAGTGATTGATCCTCTTCCTTCTCCTGAACCTGCACCTCTTCCAGAGCCTGAAAAAAAACCAGAGAAAATAACTCCAGAAGTTAAAAAACAACCCAACCTTCCTGCTCCTCCTGAAAAACCAAAGCCTCTTAAAAAGGAAGAAAAGGAAAAATCTTCTAAAAAAGAAGAAAAAAAAGAGAAGAAACAAGTTAAAAAGAAAGAAGATTCCTTCTTTAATGATATTGAAAAAGCTTTAGAAAATCTTGATGATAAAAAGAAAGAGAGGCAACCAAATATCGGTGATAAGGCTGAGAAGGCTCAACCTAACGAAGCGAGCATCATTGGGGATGAGCTTTCTATTAGTGAATTAGATGCATTAAAACGTCAGTTAGCAGAGTGCTGGTCTCCTCCTAGTGGCATGCAAAATGCTGAAACAATGATCGTTGAACTCAATGTTTCTATTCAACCTGACGGAAGTGTACGGGATGTAAAAATAGTTGATCTAAATCGCTATCAAAGCGATACTCTTTTTAAGCCCGCTGCAGATGCTGCGCGTAGAGCTGTTCTAAACCCAAAATGTAACCCTCTAAAAATACCACCCAATAAGTACGAATCGCTTAAAACCTTTATTCTTAAATTTGATCCAAGGGAGATGTTTTAAATGTTTAAAAAATATAGACTTTCTCAAATACTTTTGAATACAATTTTTTTAGGGCTTAGTCTTTTAATTTTTTCTTCTCCAGTTTCGTCAGAAACGGTGGTTGAGATTACGCAAGGAACCTTTGAACCAACCCCTATTGCTATTCCTGATTTTATAGGAGCGAGTCCTGAAGAAAATGAAATTGGGGCTGAGATGTCTCAAATTGTAAGCAATGATTTAAAAACTTCTGGACTTTTTAGACCTCTTGCACAATCAAGTTTTATTGAAAATATCCATCAAATGGGAGAAATCCCCCGTTTTGGAGATTGGCGTCTTACAAATGCCCAAATTCTTGTAACAGCACGTGTCCGAAAAGAAGCACGACTTTTGCGTGTTGAGTTCAGGCTGTGGGATGTGTTTTCAGAAAAACAATTGGAAGGCATTGCCTTTACAGGAGATCTTTCTGACCTCAGACGTCTTGCCCATAGAATTTCTAATGCTGTTTATAAACGCATTACGGGAGATACGGGTTATTTTGACACTCAAATTGTCTACATTGCAGAATCTGCTCCTAATACGAAAAAGAACACACGCCGGTTAGCTATTATGGATCAAGATGGTGCCAACCATAAATTCCTTTCGAATGGTCAAAATCTCGTCCTAACACCTCGTTTTTCACCCATTGATCCTCAAATTGCTTATATGGGATACACAGGTCAGAAAAAATCCATTGAAGCTCAAGTTTATTTAATGAATCTCAAAACAAATCAAAAATCCCCAGTGGGTAAATTTAAAGGAATGACATTCGCACCTCGGTTTTCTCCAGATGGCTCTCATCTTATATTCAGTCAAACACAAGGCGGATATTCTTCTCTTTATGTCCAAGACTTAAAAACACATGCGGTTAAACGTCTGACGAATTCACCAGCCATTGATACATCTCCGTGTTATTCTCCAGATGGATCTCAAATTGTCTTTAACTCGGATCGAGGAGGAAAACGAGAACTTTATGTTATGAATAAAGATGGATCAAATCCGCATCGAATTAGCTTTGGAGATGGCATTTATGCAACACCTGTTTGGTCCCCTCGGGGTGATTTAATTGCCTTTACAAAAATAACAAAAACAAAATTGTGCATTGGTGTAATGCGTCCAGATGGATCAGGCGAAAGGCTTATATCACAAGGGTTTATCGTCGAAGGACCTACCTGGTGCCCGAATGGACGACTCATACTTTACACCCGTCAAACACCCACAGATCGAAAAGGCCGAGGAGGAACAAGCCGACTTTACGCCATTGATATCACCGGAAAATATGAATATATGCTTCCGACGCCCCAAGATGCATCAGCTGGAGCATGGTCCCCTCTTGATTATCATTGAGAGAAAGTTTATTGATTGCATGAGTAAGACACCTTTAATGAACCGAGCTAGTGACAATCTTCTTGTCCTAAAAAAGGAGCATGTAAAGGTATTTTAAAGTTTGCAACTGATCCTTATACATGGTTAAATAGTCTTAAGGATGTTTTTTATAAGAGGAATATGCGTTTTTAATCTCTTAGAGATTAAAAGATAAAGAAATTCTTCTCATAAAAATAACCAAAAGAAAATTATGTTGAAAGATCAAAATGTTTAAAGGAATGAAAAGGGGGAACCTACAAATGCGCATTAGAGATTTAGCTCTTTTGTCTTGTGTTGCACTCACAATTGCAGCGTGCGATACAGTACCTACAACGACTGATGATAGTTCTTTACAAGCCGGTCAAGGCTTAGATGCTAGTGGTTTTGCGTTAGGCAGCCAAGAAGATCTCGCTGTAACAGCTGGTGATCGCGTCTTCTTTGGTTTCGATCGTTTTGATCTCATGCCTGAAGGTGAACAAACAGCAGAACGTCAAGCTAGTTGGCTTCAAAAATATCCTAACGTAACCATTACAATTTCTGGATATTGTGACCCACGTGGAACAGAAGAATACAACCTTGGTCTTGGAATGCGTCGTGCAAATACGCTTAAATCTGCTCTTGTTAATGCAGGTGTTGATGAAAGCCGCATTGCAACAATTAGCTATGGAAAATCCATCATGCTCGCTGAGGGTTCCACAGAAGCCGCTTTTGCACAAGATCGCGCCGCTGTTGTTACACTTAACTAAGAATTTTCGATACGCTTTAAAAGCCGGAAGTTATTCTTCCGGCTTTTTTTGTTGAACAATCCTTCATTATCATTTAGGTTTCAACACATACAAAGATATGTCTCTAAGACTCTTATGAGGAGGAATGCCAGAGCGGTCGAATGGGGCGGTCTCGAAAACCGTTGTGCCTTTAAAAGGTACCGTGGGTTCGAATCCCACTTCCTCCTCCATGCATTAGACTGAAAATACCCATGATAAAACACATTCTCATTTTAGGAGCAGGCGGTCAGCTTGGATCCATTTTATCAAAATCTCTTTGGCCAAACGATTACAAAATCACGGCGCTTACCCATGCCGAACTTGATTTGAATGACCGAGATGCGCTTCATCGTCTTTTTTCAGAAAAGGGCCCTTTTCAAGCCGTTCTTAATACCGCAGTCTTTATGCCCGTCGACCAATGTGAAAAGTTTCCGGAGCAGGCTATAGAAACGAATGGTCTTTCTCTTCTTTCTCTTGCCCAGATTTGTAAAGCACAGGAAACTCTTCTTGTTCACTTTTCAACAGACTACGTTTTTGATGGTTTTAAAAGGACCCCTTATGAAGAAACTGATCTTAAAAACCCTCTGAATGTCTATGGACGAAGTAAATATATGGGAGAACTCATCTTAGAAAGCATTAAATGTCCTTATTTTTTAATTCGAAGTTCCTGGATCTTTAGCCATTATGGACATAATTTTGTCAAAAAAATGTGGGATTGGAGTTTTCAGGATCGTACCCTTACCATTGTCAATGATCAAATAGGCTGTCCTACATTTGCTGGAGATATCGTGGACGCAGTCCAATGCGTCCTTCTGTCCTATTTTAATAATCCAGAATCTTTTCCTTTTGGAACATTCCATTTATGCGGGAAAGAAGAAACAACGTGGTATGACTTTGCCTGCTTTATTTTGGAGGAAATCGCACTACGACAAAAGACACAACTACGCCTTCAGCCCATCAGTTCAAAAGAGTATCAGAGCCTCACCGACGGCGTTGCTGACAGACCTCTTTATGCCGCTCTTAATTGCCAAAAGATAAAAAATACTTTTGGAATTTCTCAAAAAGAATGGAAAGGTGCTGTTAAAGACGTCATAAAGTATCTTTTTCAAAAAAATTAAACTTCTTAAAAATCACGTCTACACAAACCATACAACATCTTTCCAATTTCCAAGATCTTCTTTTTTTGAAGAAATACGGCTTTTCCAATTTTGTGTGTGGATTTCAAGTTTATGACCATCTGGGTCTAGAAAATATAAAGACTGCCCAGGAGACGTATTGTCTTTAAAAATTTGAGCACCTGAAGCCTTAATTTTCTGAGCCATATTTTCAAAATCAATCTCAGAAACTGTAAAGGCATAATGTGTATAGCAAGGAGAAGGCATGCGTTTTTCATCTCCATTCAAGCAAAACCAAAAGGCAGAGCCTTCTTGATCAGATTTTTCTCCGACTAAGAAATAGGCGCCTTTTTCCCATTTAACAAGGGGAATAAGACCTAAAATCTCTTTATAAAACTTAAAAGACTGATCAACGTTTTGGACAGCTAAAGTAATACTATTTCCATAAATTAAAATAACAAGTATGATGTTCTGCAAATGGAAGC
>JAFEBT010000008.1 GCA_018242545.1 Pseudomonadota bacterium | reverse complement strand
ATCATTTGCAAGAAGAAAAAAACCTTGAAGCTCTTCTTTCTCCTTTCTTAGCATTGTTTAGTTAAGTGTCTCATAAATTATTTAAAATAATTATATTATTGTAATAAGAATCAAATAATATTTCCTATTTTTATATTGTATATAGATAAATTAAAAACATAAATTAAATAAAAATAAATATATATTTAAATATTTAAAGATATATTAATTTTATTATTAAATATAAAAATATTCATATTTGATGTTTTGATATTTTTTAAGATAAGAATTTTATTTTTATAAAAAACCTTGAAATTTTAATTTAAATTTGCTATAAGAAGAAGACATGTGTGGTTTGTAGATTATAAAAAAATACTTTTCATAAAAAAATTTGCTCTTGTTAATCCGTTAAGACTTTAAATTTATAGCCACAGCACGTTCGTTTGAAAACCAACTGATGGAGATTTAAGATGAAATATTCTTTTAAAAATAAAGCTTCTTTTATTGCTCTTTGTGCCGCGGCTTTGCTTCCATGTTATCTTAACGTTGTTGCAGGAGGTGGCCCGAATGGGGAAGACGTAGAACAAAGACCTTCAAGGGCCACTCCTCCTTCTTCCATACGGGAACACGAAGCATCTATTCCTCCTGTCGCACATTTTGCACCTGCAATCTCTGCAGATGATGAAAGTGCTCCTCCTCCCTATGCAGTTGCTGCCGCAATGGCGGTATCTGAAGCAGCAGCCGCATCTTCGAAAGATGAAAAAAAATCTAAAGGAGATGAAGATGATGACGATGATGCGGACATTAGAATCCTTAGAGATCAGCTTCTAGCGCAAGAACTTGCAACAAAAGATGCCGTTGAGAAAGCAAATAGGCAGGCTGCTCTTAAAGCTAAAAAAGAGTCGCTTTTAGCAAAAATCAGAGAACTGAAAGCCCAAGAAGAAGCCGCTATTCAAGCCGCAAATGGAGCCGCTGAAGCACGTTCTGAGGCTCAAGCTGCTGATGCTGAGGATCCTGTTCCAGGGCTTGAAGCTGCTGTCAATGCGCATAGAGCTGCAATTGCGCACTTAGAAGATGAAGCGGATGCTGTCGAGGATGAAATTGCTGTTGCTCAAGGCAGAGAACCTGCTCCAAAATCGGCGCAAGAAAGACGTTGGGATAACTTCTCTGCGAAATGGTCAAAGAAGAAAGCAGATGCTTTTGCTGAAACGGGAGATTCAAAACTCCAAGATCATGAGAGGGTTCAAAGAGAAGCTGAGAGGGTCTTTAATCAAGTAAGAGATGGTGTCGAGAAGTTATTTGGTAAGAAAAAGAAAAAGAAATAGAAATCTTTTCAAAATCTTTTTGATTTGAAAATGATCTATTTTTCAAAAGAGAGCAGCCTTTACAGGCTGCTTTCTTTTAATTTAAGCTTTTCTTAAGGAGAAGTGAGAACTTTAAGCTTTCAAAAAGCATTATTGATCTAGCTTAGAGGCAAGAACTGCATCAAGATGTATTTCATAAAATGTTCTATAAAATTTTTGTGTGCCAACTTCTTGTCCGTGCGTTAAGACGTGCCCATCTTTAGAGAGAATATCAAGATAAAGTCCCATCCATCGATACCAACTTTTTATAAGGGTTTTTCGCATGTTTTTATCTTCAAGTTTATATGCTTCTTCTTGAGGACATACGCCCCAATCATAAAGTGTTATACCTTTTCCTTCTTTGTCTCTCTTTTTTCTAAAAAAGACTTGGTGTTGGGCTGTGGGGCCTTTTGAGTCAAGCCCAAGCTGAAAAAAATTTAAAGCTCGTGCATCATAAACATAAGGAGCGAGCTCTTCCAATTCAGTGTGTGGAATTGCAAGGCAGTATAAGAAAGCGACGACTCCTTCTTTTTTCTCAAAATGTGCATAATGCCGCATATGTGTTAAAGGTGCTCCATTCGTGAAGGGAGATTCTAATTGAAAGTTTTCAGCTCTGTAATCCATACGGAGTAAACCGTCTAATGGTCTCACACCATAAGAGAAACTTCCTTCACAGAGTTTTCCATCTTGGGGAAGAAATTTTCTTAGAGGCGTATCTTTTTTATGAAGAACAGCGTCTTCAGAATCATACGCAACGTTCCAGAAAAGTGTTAAATGATTTTGAAAAGCTTCCAATTCTTTTGCAATAATCCGAGCATAAAGATCAATGGTTAAAAATGTTCCCGCTAAGGGTATGCCACGTGCAACAATACCTCTTGCGGCCAGGATTAGATCACCTTGCGTTTTTGCGAAGGACTGAAATGCATTATTAAGTATGAAAAACCTTGTAAAATGAAGGTTAGTTATAAAAAATAAGTCTGTATAATTTTTAAGATTCTCCGGAAACACATTATCCCATAAGCGACTATAGGAAAGTCTGAGTTCTGGTTGCTTCAAGAGAGGTTCAATTAATACCTGCAATGTTGTATCTGGAACAAAATCACACGATAAACCAGGATAGTCTCTTCTGATTTCTTCGAGATCTGGAAAAGGACATGAAGCACGCTTAAAAAGATCTCGCTTTTGGTTTTCATTATATATATCCATATCTTGGAAAAAAACGATGCCCGCAAAAGCGGAGTGAAAGGCTATTAACTGAAGAAGGGACAAAAAAAATATTTTTTTCTTTAAAATTTTTCTAAATAACATAATTCCTCTTAAAATTTTTGATCATCAAATGGTAGTCTTTACTTCTTTAAATCAAAATCTTTGAACGTTTCCTAAAAAAGCGTAGCCAATAGATAGTGGACACTTAAAAAAGGACCATGCTACATTGAGAGCAGAGAATAAAAGATATTTATGCGATCTTAAAAAAAATTGATGGAGTTGTTTTCCATTCTTGATGCGAGGGTCCAAAGCTCTTTAAGGATATCTTATTTTTAATAATATTGATTTTAAAATGAATTTAATAGGAGAGCATTAAAAAATAAAGAAAATATCATCCATTTGGGATTGAAACCTTTTCCAGAATATGGAAACATCATTTTTACATTTTAAATGTAAAACATGAAAATTTTTAAAAATGAGAAGGATTTTAGATGAAGTATAAAATTATAACGTTGGTTGGGGTCCTTGGGGTTGTAGTTCTTTTATGGTTATCAAATAGTATTTTTGTTAAAACACCGCCACAAATTGGAAGTGAGGAATGGATTAATGAAAAGATGAAGGCATATCCAGAGATTGCATGGCTAGGAGGGGAAGGCGTTCGTCAGACACACGATATGCAAAAAGGGAATATGGCAAATAATGATCAAAGTCCTTCTTTTCTCTTATATGGAAAAAAATACCCTGAATTTGATCGGTCTGTTTTAAGTCTTATGTGTTTAAGTTGGCTCATTGAAGGGACTGAGAGTGCCTATAAAGCCTTTACATCCGCTCAAAAAGAGCCTGATAAACTTTCTTATGACAGCTTTTTAAACCTTCATAAACGCTATGCGGCTATGATTGCCTCAGGCGTTACACATAAGGATTTTGAAATTGCACTTGTTCTTGGAGATACAGGAAAAACAGAAACCGCCCGTGCTTATTTTAAAGAAATTACAGTTTCTGATCATGATGAATTCTTAAAAGAAGCGCTCCAACGGGATGCAGCTCTTTTCCCAACCTTTAAAGAATTAACACCTTGGGCACAAGAAATTCTTCCTCAAGTTTCTGGAATTATTCATTTTGGGCATTTTTTGCATCTTGAAGGAGGCATTGAAATGATTATGCCTCTTATAGAGTCCCATATTATTGAGAGAGATCCTAAGGCCCTTGAATTTGATTTTCTTGTCCATATTGCAGACGTATCTGGGGCAGGAGGGCATGTGAATCCAACAAGTTCAATTGTCCTGACAGAAAATGTATACAAAGCGCTTATGGCAATGGATACATCTTTACTCCTTTTAAAGAAAGAAGAGATGACAGCTCAAGATGTTCTTGAAAACTATATTAAAATCCGGGCATCCTGGATTGGACTTGCTTCTAACACGCCTGAGGATAGAATTTTAACGCGTCTTGGAGCGATGATTCGCTTATATGAAAAAACGGATGGAGAAATTTTAAAATCAGCGTTTAAAAAGTTTGACCTAACACAACAGAATCTTTTTATAGAAATGTTTGACCCTTTATCTCCTGATTTACCTTCTGTGACACCAACCTATATTCCAGCTGTTTTTGTAAATCTATACAATAACAAAAGTCTTGGTGAAACACCGCAAGAGAGATTGACAAAAACTTTAGATTTAGGTCTTCCCTTTGTCTCGCATGTCCTAAAAATATATCAAGATCAGATGTCTGAAGGAAAAATGAATATTAATGATCCTTTAAACTTTAATGATATTGCCCGGGTTGCAAAAGAAAATCCTGAAGCCTTAACCACACTCCCGTTCTTCATAAGTCCTGAAAATAACGTTATGGAGAAGAAAGATGGCACGTTGTCACAGGGAGAAAAATGAGCACAAAGATTTCAGCTCTTATCGTTGCCCGCAATGAGGAAAGCCGTCTTGAGGCATGCCTTTCTCATCTCAAATTTGCCGATGAATGTGTTGTGATATTAGATCGAACAACCGATCGCTCGAAAGAGATTGCGCTTTCGCAAGGTGCGATGGTGTATGAAGGTAATTTTGAAAAAGAAGGAGATCGCCGTAATTTTGGCATATCACAATGTCGAGGAGAGTGGGTGCTTGAAGTTGATGCGGATGAATGGGTTTCTCCTGAACTCGCACAAGAAATTCGAATTCTTATTGAGAATCCTAGAGCCGATTGGTGGGAAGTTCCGATTGATAATTATATTGGATCTCGGCTTGTTCGGTATGGGTGGGGAGGCTCTTTCGGAACAACAGCTGTTCCAAGGCTTTTTAAAAAAGGTATAAAAACTTGGGGATCTCAACGTCTTCATCCTTCTGTGACTTTTTTAGGAAAAAAGGGTCCGCGTCTTAAAGGAAAACTTATTCATCACTTAGATACGGATCTTTCAGATACTTTAAAAAGGTTTAACTCCTATACAACAGCGCGTGCAAAAGATCTTGCTGAATCAGGAAAACTTGATAAAACATCCACGAATATCAGACGTTTTTTCTTTCGTTTTTATAAATGTTTTATTCGGCGCAAAGGGTATAAAGAAGGGGCTCTTGGATTTGTAATTGCCCTTCTTACAGGGCTTTATCCTTTGATTTCTACCTTAAAAGCTCAAGAAATTTTAAAGGAAAAATCTTAATTTCAAAATTTTCCCATTTTCTTTTTGAAAGCAAATCTTTGCGTTTTTATAAAAAATGATAATTTCTATTGACAGAATCTTTAAAAAAGAAGAGAAGTTTTTTGTTTTAGCATATTTATAAAAGGGCATTCTAAAAGTTTAAATGTATTTAAAAATTCGCTTATTCTTATTCCTGTTCTTATTTGGGGTTTTTATTCAAACATCTTCTATTTGTGCAATTACTGATGAAAATGAACATTCTCATCGGGACGTTGTTTTAAAGATAAGAACCGCCTTTGAGCAGTATGAAATAGCTTTGAAAACCGTCATCGAAAAGAGGGAGATGCGACGAGATAAAGAAATCACTATTTCGAAAGATGTTAGAAGCCATATGTCAGGATATTGGAGAGCAATAAGAAGCGATATTTTAAGGGGAGGAACGGAGGCGGATTGGCTCTTATTGCTAAAAAAACTTGAAATTCTTACAGACGCAGATGTTCTTGCTGTTCAAAGCCGGTATAGATCTTTATGCCAAACTTTGAATCAAGAGAAATTTTTTGGAGAATTTGATCGTTTAAAAGAGTGTAATCCCCGTGATCTTGTGTTCAAAAGCCCTGAATTTTTGAGGAGATTTTTTGATGAGGATGCCACTTCTGGTCAAAAAGATATATACCTTCCTCTTGTTGTTCAAGAATGGACGGACTTTCAGTTTTTTAAAGGAAATTTCTTAAAAAAAAGCTTAGATGACGGTATAAAAACTTTAACAACTCTTTCCTCTGAAGTTGAAATTGATTGGTTTTTTGTGCAATGCTATCGAATTTATTGGAAATGGCGGATTTTTCGTTTGTTTTCAGATAAAAAAGCAGACGTTCCAGATTTCTATGATCTTCCGAGCGACATTCGACAGAGGTTTAAAACGCATGCTGACTTATGTGTGGGATCTTCACTTGAGGGTGATCTTAAACAGTTTTTGGAAAGAATAGGTCCATATTTAAAAACAAAGAATGCCCTGGCAGAATGCCGACAAAAAGCCTATAGCCTGGGTTTTTATTGTCAATTTGAATTTTTTGAAGATCTGGAAAAAGTTGTGGCACTCTGCACGGGGCGCCTTATGTATGTGCACGGCATTTTTTTTAAATTATCTAGCATGAAGAATCTTTCTCCCCCTGAAGAAATTGCAACCACGGAACAATTTAATGATCTTATGAATGGTATGAGAGAGGATTTAAGAAACCTTAAGAAGGCTTTTGAAAAAAAACCAGAGGCGCAAGCGGACATTTTCAGAATTTCTTATTCTTTAGACGATTATGAAGAAGTTTTGCGCCAGGAAGTAAGTTCTTTCAGTCCAGAAAATCTAAAGCTTTATGCAGCATCTCTTCAAGATTTTTACCTTTATGGGTGGCCTTCGATACAATCTGACATAATATATAATCTGCCTTTATCCATTGAAAAAAGTGCTTTTAGGTTTGAAAGTGAACACATGTTATCGAAAAGAAAAGAGTTTCAAGAAAAAATTTTTGAGCTCGAAGAACAGCTCATGTCCTTAAAAAAACAAGAACTGCAGCATCAAGAAGAGTTAAAGGCTCTGAATGACCGCATGAAGACTTTAACGGAGGAACAAAAAAACCTAGAACAAGCCAATCGTGATCTCAAAGCTGAGATGGCAAAAAAACAACCTTCAGAAGAAGACCTTTTAAGAAAAAAATTATTAGAGGCTCAAGAGAAATTGAAACGTTTCAAAGAAAGTTCAGATAGAAATGAACAGGCAACTCAGAAATCCATAAAGGCTCTTAAAGCACAGGAATTAGAGTTAAAAGAAGAGCTTGCAAAATTTAAAAATGATTTTTCCTCTCGACTTAAGTTTGAGCTTGAAAAGGTCAAAAAATCATTACAAAGAGCGTATGATGCTAAAATTGAAGGATTAACAAAAAATCATCAAACAAGTCTTGATGTATTAAGGAAACAATACAAAGATCTGTTAGAAGAAAAGGAAGGAGAAAAAAAGAATGCACAGGCATTTCTCCAAGGTTGCTTTCAACTTTTTCAAGAAGAGAGCCTTCCTCTCGATAACTTCGGAGAAAAATTATATGAAAAGATCGCTTTCCTAAAAGCAGAAGCCGATCGGTTAAAGGCAGAAAATCAAGAAATATGTGCACAGGCACAGGTCCAAGAAGAAAGTATAAGAAAGCGTTTTGACGACGAATTAGCGCAAAGATGGAAACTTGAAAAAGAAAAACTGCAAAAAGAGTTGGAAACATCAATGTACCATGTTCAACAACAGCTTGAAGATCTCCGACAAAAAGTTCAAAAAACCTCTGAAGAGAAACAGCAATTACAAGAGCTTTTTGAAACGAAAAGAAAAGAAGGAGAGGCTGAACGCGCTCGCATGATGAAAGAGCTTTTAGATCAAGCTTCTAAAACCCATGCTGCTGAAGAAAGAGCAGCTGACGAAAGAGCTGTTGTTTGCAGAAGCTCAGCCTATCAAAAAGAAATGGAGAAAGCTTATCAAGCACAGATTGCTCAGTTAAAAGCAGAAATTGCCGCTCTTCAATATCACCTTTCAATGTCTCCTGCCGTTTTTTATAATCCTCAGGCTTTCGGGATGCCGGCTCCTTTGGTGCAAGGACCTCCTCTTATGCAAAGACCCACTTTTACTTCAGGAAAAAAGTTCTCATAAAAGGTATGATACACCGTCTTGAGAAGTTTTTTGAATTCTAAGCTTAAAACGCGGCTTTCAAGAGAGCTTGCGTATAGGGTGTTTGAGGATGGTGAAAGATTTGAGTGGTTGTTCCCTCTTCAACAATCTTCCCTTCCTTCAAGACAAGGACACGATGGCTTAAAGATTGAATGACTTTAAGATCATGACTGATAAAAATATAAGAAATTTTATGTGCGGATTGAAGTTTCTTCAGAAGATCTAAAAGTTGAGCTTGAATGGAACGGTCAAGCGCTGAGGTGGGTTCGTCTAAAATAATGAGTTTGGGTTTTAAAATTAAGGCGCGTGCAAGGGAAATACGTTGGCGTTGTCCACCAGAGAGTTCATGGGGATAGCGCCAAAGAAATGTTTCATCGAGGCCAACTTCTAAGAGAGCTTTTAAGATTTTTTCATCAGCTTCTTGCTCTGTTTTTACAAGGTGATGCACCCACAATCCTTCTCCAATAATTTGTGAGACACTGAGCCTTGGGCTTAAAGAGCTATAAGGATCTTGAAAGACAATTTGCAAACGGGGGCGTAAAGCTTGAAGCTGTTGACGCCCTTTATCTTGAATTTCTTCAGAATCAAACCATATTTTTCCTTCGCTCTTCAGAAGTCTCAGAAGCGCAAATCCAAGAGATGATTTTCCAGAACCGCTTTCACCAACAATCCCTAATGTTTCGCCGGGGTTTACGAAAAAGCTTACTTTATTAACAGCTGTATGAGATTCAATGACGCGGCCAAAGAATCCTTTTTTCAAAGGAAAAGAAACAGAAAGATTTTGGACTTTTACAAGAGGTGCAAGTGTGTAAGCATCTTTAGATAGGGGAACGGCTTTTCCTTTAGGCTCCGCAGCAATAAGCATTTGGGTGTAAGTTTTTTTGGGATGTTTAAGAATTTGAGACGTTAATCCTGATTCAATGATTTCACCTTGATGCATGACACAGGTTCTCTGAGCCATTTTTCTAACAACGTCTAAATCATGTGTGATAAGAAGGATGCTCATCTTCAAATCGTGTTGAAGATCTTTTAAGAGTTCCAGAATTTCTGCTTGAATGGTGACATCAAGAGCTGTTGTGGGTTCGTCTGCAATCAGCAATTGAGGATTGTGGGCAAGGGCCATTGCAATCATTACCCGTTGACGCTCGCCTCCTGAAAGTTCAAAAGGGTATGCATTGAGGCGTTTCTCAGCTTGTCTCAAACGAACAAGGTGAAGAAGCTCTAAAACACGTGCTTGAGCTGTTTTTCTTGTATAGGAGCCATGGAGAAAAAGAGATTCATTAATTTGTTGTTCAATTGTATGAAGGGGATTAAGAGACGTCATTGGTTCTTGGAAGATCATGCCAATTTGATTTCCGCGAATGGTTTGAAGAAGAGGAAGAGGCGCTCCAATGAGCTCTTGGTCTTTCCAAAGAATGGAACCTTGAGGATGAAAAGCTTTTGGATAGGGAAGAAGTTGGAGAATTGAGTAGGCTGTTACGGATTTTCCTGAACCACTTTCGCCGACAAGAGCAACTGTTTCTTGAGGATAAATGTCAAAGGAAACATTTTTAACCGCAGCAATTGGGTTTGTTTCTGTTTTGAAGGAAGTGCTTAAGTTTTGCAAAGAGAGGAGAGGAGAAGATTTTTTCATGAGAGCCTCTTAAAAAACCTTGCGTGGATCAAAAGCATCGCGAACACCTTCTCCAATAAAAGTGACGAGACCAAGCAAAATTGAAACACTTAAAAATCCGGTTAACCCGAGCCAAGGAGCATGAAGGTTGTTTTTTCCTTGAGAGAGAAGCTCTCCCAAGGAAGGAGATCCAGGAGGAAGTCCAAATCCTAAGAAGTCAAGAGACGTTAGCGTTGCTATGGACGCGTTTAGAATAAAGGGAAGATAGGTTAAAGAAGCCACCATAGCATTTGGAAGGATGTGCCTGAACATAATTAAAAAAGAAGGAACCCCGAGAGCACGTGCTGCGCGGACATAATCAAAATTTCGTCCACGAAGAAATTCTGCACGAACAACACCGACAAGTGTGGTCCATTTGAAAAACATCATTAAGCCGAGCAGCCACCAAAAATTTGGATCGACAAGACTTGAGAGAATAATGAGAAGATAAAGAATTGGAAGTCCAGACCAAATTTCTACAAATCGTTGGGTGATAATATCAACGCGTCCCCCAAAATACCCTTGCACACCTCCCATCATAATTCCCAAGATTGCACTTGCGATTGTAAGGCAAAGGCCAAAAAAGAGAGAAATTCGAAATCCATAAATTAGACGTGCAGAGAGATCTCGCCCTTGATCGTCGGTCCCAAGAATGTTTTCAAAAGTTGGAGGGGAGGGCGCTGGTGTTGGAAGATCATAATTAATCGTGTCATATCCATACGGGATAAGAGGCCAAATCATGAATCCATCAGCCTCAATAAGATTTTTTACAAAAGGATCTTTATAATTCGTTGTGGTATCAAATTCTCCTCCAAAGGTTGTTTCTGGATAATTTTTTAAGATGGGAAAATAGAGCTGGTTTTTATAAGAAACAATTAAAGGCTGATCATTTGCAATAAAATCTGCAAAACAACAAATACCGAAAAGAATGAGAAAAATCCAAAGACTGTAAAATCCACGTCGGTTTTGCTTAAAGCGCTTGATTCTTAATTTTGTAAGAGGAGAGAATCTTACACAAAAAAGGTGTTTAAGGGGCATCATCTTAAAAGCTATCCTTCCCGCCCTGCAAAATCAATGCGTGGGTCAACAAAAGTATAGGTTAAGTCTCCTAAAAGGTTCATAAATAACCCAATCAATGTGTAAATATAAAGTGTTCCAAACATAATCGGATAATCTCGCGAGATTGCAGCTTCAAATCCTAAAAGACCAAGCCCATCCAAAGAGAAAATAACTTCAATAAGAAGTGAACTTGTAAAAAAAATATGAATAACCGCAGCGGGAAGACCTGCGACAACAACGAGCATCGCGTTTCGGAATATATGATGATAAAGGATGCGAGGTTCTGAAACACCTTTTGCGCGTGCAGTGAGAACGTATTGTTTTTGAATTTCTTCTAAGAAAGAATTTTTGGTCAAAAGGGTAAGGCTTGCAAAGCCACCAATGACCATCGCCGTCACAGGAAGGGTTATATGCCACAGATAATCAAGCGCCTTATGAAACCAATCTAAGCTTTGCCAATTGTCTGAAACAAGGCCACGCAGGGGAAAAAGATCAAAAAAACTACCTCCTGCAAAAAAAATAATTAAGAAAAGAGCAAACATAAAACTCGGAACCGAATACCCAATGATAATCATAACACTTGTTATCATATCAAACTTTGTGCCATCTCTCACAGCTTTTGCAATCCCAAGAGGAATGGAAATTAAGTAAACAATGAGGGTTGTCCAAAGCCCAAGAGAAAGAGAAACAGATAGTTTTTCTGTGATAAGCTCTGCAACTGGACGTCCTCGAAAATAGCTTTTTCCGAACTCAAAAGTAGCATAGTTTTTGAGCATTAAAAAAAGACGTTCGTAGGCTGGCTTGTCAAACCCGTAAAGATGTTCGAGCTCACGAATAAAAGCAGGATCGAGGCCTCTTGCTCCTTTATATTTTGTATAAAGAGCACTCTCACTTGACGTTTGACTAAAATCATCAGCCGTGCCTGAAAAAGGGTCATTAAACCCTTCTCCTTCAAGTCTTGCTGTTGCTGAAACACTATCGCCACGGATTTTAGAAATCATTTGCTCAATGGGGCCTCCAGGAGCTGCTTGGACAATGATATAATTTAAAATCATAATGCCAAGGAGCGTTGGGACAATGAAGAGAAGGCGCCTGAGAAGATAAAAGAGCATTTAGGAATCTTTCAGAGCTTGTTTAAGTTTTTCTTCGAGAATTGGATCAATCCACCAGGATTCAATTCCAATATCATAAAGGGGAGAGACGGAAGGATATTTAAATTTATTCCAATACGCATACCTAAATTCCTTCAAAGACCAATGGGGAATGAGGTAAAATCCCCAGAGCAAAACACGATCCAAAGCATGAACGCGTTCAATTAATTCTTCATAATTTTCAGCAGAGATAACCAAGTCAATAAGATGATCAACAATAGGATCAGAAATACCGAAATAATTTGAAGAGCCGGGCTCTTGAGAGGCTTTCGATCCCCAGTAGTTAAGTTGCTCATTCCCGGGGTTATTGGACTGCGGAATGATTCCTGTAAGAATGTCAAAATCAAAAGTATTCGTGCGTTCCGTATATTGACTTGAATCGAGGAGACGAAATTTTGCTTCAATGCCCATGGCACGTAAATTCTTAATAAAATTTAAGGATATTTTTTCCATGGCCGGAACATCAGAAATGATTTCGAGTTTTAAGGGCTTTCCAGTTGCAAGATGAATCAGTTTTCCGCTCTTTATTTCATAGCCTGCTTGCTTGAAAAGGAGATGCGCTTTTTTAAGATTCTCTCGAACATTTCCGGATCCATCTGTTGTTGGAAGGGTAAAAGGTTCTTTAAAAAGGCGCGGAGGCAGTTTGTCTTTAAAAGGTTCTAAGATTTTAAGTTCTTCTTTAGACGGGAGGCCTGAAGATGCAAAGGGGGAGTTTGAAAAATAACTTTTATGACGGGTATAAGAGCTGTGGAAAAGATTTTTATTAATCCATTCAAAATCAAGTGCATATCCAATCGCTTCTCTAACACGGGGATCTTGAAGCTCTTTTTTACGCGTGTTTAAAATGAATCCTGTAATTCCAAGGGGAATTTCATGCGAAATCTCACGTTTGATCACAAGACCTTTCTGAAAAGCAGGGAATGTATAAGCTGTTGCCCACAACTTTGCGGTATTTTCTTGACGAAAATCAATTTCTCCCAATTTAAAAGCTTCAAAAGCAACATTAGGATCTCTAAAATAATCAAACTTAATGGAATTAAAGTTATACATGTACTTATTGACAGGAAGATTTTCTCCCCACCAATTTGGAACACGATTTAATATAATGGAACGCCCTGGCTCGATACTCCCATATTGATAAGGCCCCGCACCTAAGGGCGGAAGAAGGCTGGGTTTTGAAAAGTCATGAAGCGTATAAAAGGCTTTTGACAAAATTGGAAGATTAGTCCCGAGAACCAAAGGGAGTTCACGATTTTGTTTGTTTGAAAATGTAAATTTAACGCCCTGTTGTCCAACCTTTTCAGCTTTTAAAATGTCTTCAAAAAGGTTCCTAAATATGGGATTTCCTTTTTCCTTGAGAATGTTAAACGAAAAAATAATATCTTCTGGTGTAATGGGTGTAAGATCATGAAAGCAAGCGTCTTTACTTAATATAAAGGTAATGGAACGACCATCAGGTGAAAGATCATAAGATTCTGCAACATAGGGATAAACCGTTGAAAGCTCATCTTGAGACTGTTTCATAAGGGTTGCAAAAACAAAGTTGTTTCCTGCTCCGACAACACCTGTAATAATAAAGGGATTGAGGCTATCAAATGTACCAGGGACAGCGAGTCGTAATGTTCCTCCTTTTTGTGCATTTGGAGAGGTATAGTCAAAATGCGTAAAATTTGAAGGATATTTTGGACTTTTGTGAATGCTGAAACCTTGAGAAAGGGGTGCACAAAATCCTTCTTTCCTGGCGTCTTTTAAAAAGAGACATCCCAAAAGGCAAAAGAGAAAAAAAAGAAAATTCTTTTTTTTATAAAAAATAGAAGAAAGAAAAGAAATCATTGTCTATCCTTAAGTATAAATGGACTTTTGATAGATGGAAAGTCACTTTATAGGTTTATGGGCGGAATTTGGAAAAATAATTCTGAAAGATATTGAAGTCTCCATTTTCCCTGTTTAAGCTTTTGGTTCTAACATGTGGACAAAAAGCATTTCATGCTTTATACCATACTCTCAGGGATTTTTACTAATGGGATTTTTAATGTCTCTTTCGTCAAATGCAATTATTTTAATTCCTGCGCGTCTTCAGGCTCAACGTTTCCCGCGTAAACCTTTGGCTATGCTTTCTGGAAAACCGATGATTTTGCATGTTCTTGAAGCTGTCAAAAAATCAGGCATTGGGGATATTATCGTTGCCGCTGCAGAAACTGAGCTTCAAGAAGTGGTTGAAAAGGCTGGATTTTCATGTGTTCTAACGGACCCAAACCATCCTTCAGGGTCAGACCGCATTTTTGAAGCACTTCAACGCGTGGACCCTTTTGGACAAAAAGAAATTATCGTAAATGTTCAAGGGGATCTTCCTGTTCTTGATATGGCAATGATTCCTCTCCTTTTAGATACTTTTAAAAATCCCCATGTCGATATTGCAACGGCTGTGACGCCTTTTAAAGAAAATGAAAATCCCGAAGATCCAAATCGTGTCAAAGCGGCGGTAGCTTGGGAAAATAATGGGAATCATGGACGCGCCCTTTACTTTAGTCGATGTCCTATTCCTTTTAAGGCTCAAATCTATTATCATCATATTGGAATTTATGCATACCGTCGGCATGCTCTCGAAAAATTCATTTCTTATCCTGTTGGGTTTTTAGAGAATGAAGAAAAATTAGAGCAATTGCGGGCGCTTGAAAATGGAATGTGGATTGAAGCCATCAAGGTTGACACTTCACCTTTAAGTGTCGATACCCCAGAAGATTTAGAATACGTGGAAGCCTATTTAAAAACAAAATCGTTTAAAGGATAAAGGAGTTAAATATGAATAGAATTATGAGGTTTGTACTTGGGATAATGACCTTTTTAGGCCTTTATGCGTCTTCTTTGAATGCTGTTCCTGTCATTTATAAACTTATAGATTCAAGTTTAGGAGGGGAGGTGGACCAAATAAGAGGCGTCAGCTCCGCAATTATTCAGAAATTTAAAGATGAAGGTAAGGCCGGTCCTGATGTGACAGATGATCTTGATCTTAAGGGTAAAAGTCCATCTGAGTTTAACTTTTCAAGGCTTAGTGATCTTCCAAAAAATAACCCGGAGGCTATTTTCATATCATCTGGAACTTATGGAATTCGTGCCTTTCGGATGTTGAAAGAGAGTTTTCACACGGAAGGAATTTTTGTTTATGTTTCTCATCAAATTATTGGAAATGAAGAGGATATGTCTGCGGTTCAACTTAAAAGCCTTGTAAATGTTGCAACTTTTATCGTTCTTCCCCACCATGTCTTTGAGATTTCTGATCCAAGAGCTCAAGCCCTAAAAGATGCACTTGTTGGCTCAAACACACACCTTTTACAAATAACAGGTGTCGTTCATAATATGCATGCGGAAGATCTTTTAAAAGATTATACAAACTATAAAGCTGAGATTCCTGATGCAAAAAAATGCATGTTGGTCATTTTAGGCGGTGATGTTGAAAAAAAAGAGGGGGGGACATGGACCTATTATACCCCTCAAGAAGCAGAAAAGTTAGCGCAGTATGTTAACGGTCAAATGAAGGAGCATCCGGATCTTTTTGTCTTTGTTACAAATGCACCTCGGACGGGAAGATTTGATCCAAGGACAGGAGAAGATGCGGGTTTTCATCAAAAAGGAGGGCCACTTGATCCTGTAACCGCAGCTTTTATGAAAGCTCTTTCCAATCGTGACCGGGTTAAACTTTATAATTTTGAAAAAGGGGAGCCAAGCTTCTTCAAAGCACTTCTTCACAAAGTCAATGAAAGGAAAGGAGTTGTTCTTGTGCCTGGAGAATCGACGTCAATGATTTCTCAAGTCATCGATAATACTAAGTTTGGATCTGTTATTCTTTTTACCCACGGCGCAATGCATGAAGTTCATAACGCGCATGTTGCAGATGAGTTCAAAGCGGGACGCGTTTCTCTGTTGGAGGCATCCGATGCGTCTTATGATTTCTCAGGGCTTGAGGAGGGCTTTTCAAAAGATTCTATTCTTTCGTCAAAAGTTGTTGCCGATGCAATATGGGAATTCATCCAAGAACAGAAAAAGAAATCTTAATAAGAAAGTAATTTTTTAAAGATAATGCCTGTGAAGATCTCTTCTTGCTTTTTAATTTCAAGAAAGCTAAGCAAACATCCAAAGAAAAAATTTGAATTACAAAAGCTCCTTTGTTAAAATGTAAAGAAAAAGAATAAATAAGGGGGCTTTCTCATGAAATCTATTAAGAGGATAGCAATTGTTTGTATGGTTATCGGAGTGGGTTATTGTTTTTCAAATGGGGCTTCGTGTGAACCACAAGATACAGATAACGTGAAGGTTGTTAAAAAAAAGAGTAATGACACGGATAAAGAGCCCGCCTAGTGGGAACTCCTGGATGTTTATTAAGAGGCTTCTTAAGTCTTATTTCATTTATACTGAACTTTTTACTCAATTTTTAAGGGTTGCTTTTTTGAAAGGATTTCCCTATAACTTTTTGGATAAAATCGTTTCACAAGATGAGGATAGATAATGGCACGCGTTACCGTTGAAGATTGTACTAAAATTGTTCCCAATCGATTTGATCTTGTCCTGCTCGCAGCACAACGCGCACGTGAAATCGCAGGCGGGAGTGCCATTAAAGTTTCCCGTGATAATGATAAAAACCCTGTGATTGCTTTGCGTGAAATTGCGGGCGAAAAGGTGTCTTTAGAAACACTTTGTCAAGGCATCATTAAGGGCCTTCAAAAAGTAGCTGAACCTGAAGAAGCTGAAGAAGAAATTCTACGTGTGATGGCAGAAGAACAAAATTGGGTTCAAAACACGGAAAACCAAAGCATGCAGGAAGAAATGCAAGAAGATCACCTTCATTTTGAAGATGAAGCCGATCTTTCTGATGAGCCTGCTTTTACGGTCGCTGATTAAAAAATCTTATTTTCTTCCTAAAAAAAGTTAACGGCCTTTGATATTAAAGGCAGCCAGGACCATTTTCATATGTTACCTTATGAAGAAACAATTGTTAATTTGTTTAAAAACGGGAACACTATTCCCGAAAATATGGTAAAAAAGGGAATAAAGTTCCTGAAAATCTAATAAAAACGGGAATAGAGTTCCTGAAAATCTGATAAAAACAGGAATAGAGTTCCTTTTTTCTTTTATTTTTTTGTTATTTTCCTTATATTAATAATCAAGAAATAATTTTTAATGAAAGATATATGGTATAAATGAAAAACTTAAAACGTTGTTTAGACCTCTATTTGCCTATTGGACAGTCATCATTTTTATGGGGCGCGCGAAAAACAGGTAAGTCAACATATTTAAAACAAACTTATCCAAATTCACTTTATTTTGATGTGCTTCTCTCAGAAGTGTATTATCAATTTCTCGAGACCCCTCAGTTTTTACGCCAAGAATTAATGTTGTTGCCTGAATCTCAGCGTATGTCTCCAGTTATTATTGATGAAATTCAAAAAGTACCTCTTTTGCTCGATGAAATTCATTGGATGATCGAAAATCTTAAACCCCTTTCATTCATTCTTTGCGGGTCAAGTAGTCGACGACTCAGAAAAGAAGGTGTAAATCTTTTAGGAGGTCGAGCTTGGCGACATACTTTTATGCCTCTTATTTTCCCAGAACTTCCTTTTTTTGATTTGATCCATATTTTTAAAACGGGGCTTTTACCTGCACATTTTTTGTCTCCTACAACAGCCATTAACTCTATAAAATCATATGTGCAAGGTTATTTAATACAAGAAATTCAATTTGAAGGTTCTGTTCGTAATTTAAAAGCATTTATACGATTTTTAGAGTTGATGGCTTCAACACATGGTGAGCTTATAAATTATGCTAATATAGCGCGCGATTGCGGTGTTGATGCAAAGACCATTAAAGGGTACTTTGAAATCTTAGAGGAAATGTTTTTGGGAACATTTGTAGATGTATTTTCAGATAAACCAGGGCGTCATTTGATGACAGCACATCCTCGATTTTATTTTTTTGATGTAGGAATTGCAAATTTTTTGTGTGGCCGTTCAATTAATAATTTACGAGGTTCAGATGCTGGAAGAGCATTTGAGCATTATCTTTTTTATGAGTTAAATGCTTACAGATATCGAAAAGAAAAAGAGTATGATCTACAAACATGGCGAACAAAATCTGGACTAGAGGTAGATTTTATTTTAGATAGAGGTCGTGTCGCAATTGAATCAAAAATGACGACAGCTGTTCAAAAAAAAGATCTAATTGGATTGTTAGAATTCCATAAACTTGGATTTAAAACAGATCTTTATATTGTATGTTTAGAGCCAAGACCTCGACTTATAACGATAGATAACGTCCCAATTCGTGTATACCCCATCAAACATTTTCTTGAAAAGCTATGGATGAATGAAATTCTTTAGAATTATCAATTTTAGGGAAATAAAAATATTTTTTTCATCCATGTCTCATAAAAATCTTTAAGATTCCCATTTTAAAAGTTTTTTAAGGTGTTGAGCAACCTGTTTTGTTTCATTAAAAGAAGGAACGGGTGTTGTAAAAAATGTTCCGTTAAACCACTGGGTTCTTTTCATTTGGATAAGAGCCTCGTGAAAACTTGAGAACTTCTTACTTCCTCCTGGTAAACGAATAATGAAGATCGGTTTTGTCGTGGCACACGCTTCGCTTGTCATGGAAACACTATCAATTGTTATGAGAAGAGCATCTGACCATGCAAGAAGTCCAAAATAGGGATTTTTTCCTGTTCGATCCCAAATATAGACATTGGGATTATGGGAAAATGTTTCTTGAAAAAGAGAGACCACATTTTGAGGCGTCCTTCGAGACGGAGAGATCAAGAGGCTTCCTCCAGAGTCTCTTTGAAGCTTTAAAAGATCCTCGATGATGGTATGGACCGTTTTTATAGAAAAGTTAAAAACTTTATTGGGACCTCCCAAAATAACACCAATACGAGGCCCCTTATATTTGGAAAAAAGAGAGGCAAAATCCTGATATCCTTGTTTGAGCTCAAAGTCTGTAACGCGGTGCGGTGCTCCAAGCATTTTAATAACATTTTTCCCGCGAACTTTATCATGATGTGGACAAATGAGAACATCAAAATGTTTAGGTGAGATTTTAGGATTTTGAAGATAAACGATTTGACTGCGTCCTTTACTTTCTTCTTTAATAAAAAGGGCTGGAAGAACAGAACGTCGACCACAGGCAAGGACAAGGTCTGGCCAAGGTGGAGAAAGAGATTCTGACTCTTTATGAAAACAGAAACGTTTCAAGCCCCTAAAGAAAGGAGCAAAGAGTGTCCAAAATTGTTTCAGGCGAATTCTTTTAACTGTAATAGAACATTCTAAAGCTTCAGCTAAACCAAGGGCTTGATTTTCCATGCCGGCACTCCCGTCTGTTATAACCCAGCATGTTTTTTGCCAGCATGTTTTTTGATTGTCAGACATAATATATCTCTTATGTGTCGAAAAAAGTTTTAAGAAAAAAGAAGTATGACGAAATCGGGCTAAATGTGCAACAGGATTGATGATTTTAGAAAGATCCAAGGTCTTTTATTGAGAAGACTCTCGCTTTATTTTTTTAGGTTGTTTTTAATAGAGGGAGAGGGCCTTTAAAAAAGGACGGGAATGAACCAAGCTTGGATACTTTAAATCATGATGCGTCAATTTGAGCTTGTAGAACGTGTAAAAGCTTATGATCCGTCTGCAGACGAAGATCTTTTGAATCGTGCGTATGTTTTTGCAATGAAGGCCCATGGATCTCAAACCCGTGAATCGGGGGATCCTTATTTTACGCATCCTCTTGAAGTTGCAGGAATTTTAACACGGTGGAAACTTGACAGTGCTACCATCGCAACGGCACTTTTGCATGATACGATTGAAGATACACCTGCTACTTTTAAAGATATTCAAAGCTTGTTTGGAGATGAGATTGCTTTTCTCGTTGATGGCGTAACAAAGCTTTCAAAAATAGAATTACAGTCAGATAAGTCAGAACAAGCTGAAAATTTCCGCAAGCTTGTCCTCGCCATGTCCAAAGATTTGCGTGTTTTACTTGTTAAACTTGCAGATCGTCTTCATAATATGAGAACTCTTTTTGCCACATCCCGTGAAAAACGTCAGCGTGTCTCACGGGAAACCATGGAAATTTATGCGCCTCTGGCAGAACGTATTGGGATGCATGAGATGCGCAACGAACTTGAAGACTTGGCTTTTTCCTACTTAAATCCAGAAGCCCATGCGCGCATTGTGGAGCGACTCAATGTGATGCGACACAAAGAGGAAGATGCTGTAAGTAAGATTATGGAGCAATTAAAAGAGGTGCTCTCAATTGGAGGGCTTCATGTTTCTATTTTCGGGCGCGAAAAAACACCCTATTCGATTTGGCGGAAACTTCAGAAAAAAAACATAGAATTTGAGCAACTTTCAGATATTATGGCTTTTCGGGTGGTGGTCAATACACTCGAAGACTGCTATCAAGCTTTGGGAATTATCCACAGTACCTATCCGATGATTTTGGGAAGATTTAAAGACTATATTAGTTCTCCAAAAGCAAATGATTATCAATCTTTGCATACGACAGTGATAGGCCCAGAAGATCAACGTATTGAAATACAAATTCGGACTTCTGAAATGAATGATATTGCAGAAATGGGTCTGGCGGCACATTGGCAATATAAAGACGGTAAAACTGAACTTGAAAATGCGCATCGATTCAAAACAACCAAAGGGATTCAATACCCTTGGGTTCAAAAAATTTTAAACATTTTAGAGACAGCTTCTAGTCCTCAAGACTTTTTTGAACATACAAAGATGGAAATGTTCGAAGATAATGTCTTTTGTTTTACGCCTGGACGCGAATTGATTACGCTTCCAAAGGGTGCTACACCTGTTGATTTTGCTTATGCCATTCATTCTGAGGTTGGAGATCATTGTGTTGGGGCAAAGGTGAATGGTCGGATTGTTTCCTTAAGAGCGACACTTTCACATGGAGATGAAGTTGAAATCATAACGACAAAAAATCACGCGCCTTCTCCAGAATGGGAAAGGTTCGTGGTAACGGGAAAAGCACGGGCACACATCCGACGTTTCCATAAGCATGACCGTCATGAGTACATAGATGTGGGGCGGGTTCTTTTAAGTAAAGCGCTTCGTAAATATGGAATGACGCTGACGAGTGCGGATTTTGAACCTGTTCTTAAGAAATTAAAAATTTCAACAAAGGAAGCTTTATTTCAAGCGCTTGGAGAAGGAACCTTGATAAGCCGTGATGTTGCTTCTCTTTTTGCATATGAAAATAAGTCAGCGCTAACAGAAGAATCTCCCGAAAAGTCTTTGTCTGAACATGGACTTGAACAAGAAGAAAAAATTTATGAAAAAGCGATTCTGAGGAGACAAGGGCGCCAGACACACTCTAAAAAAGAAGTACGTGCTGAGACACCCATCCTGGGAATTATTCCAAGAATGGTTGTTTCTTATGCAAAATGTTGCCATCCTCTCCCAGGTGAGCCCATCCTTGGGATTGTAAAAACGGGGACGGGGATTGCGATCCACCGAAAAGAATGTCTTGTGCTTTTAGAATCGCCTCACCCTCAAAAGCGTTTTCTGGATGTCGAATGGAATAAGGATGCAAAATCGGAAAATTTTATCTATGTTGGTCGAATTAGAGCGAATGTCTTAAATGTTCCTGGGAGTTTAGGGGCTGTGACAACGTCTTTTGGGATTTTGGGCGCAAATATTGCAAACTTGAAAGTTATTCATCGCTTTCCAGAGTATCATGAAATGTTAATTGATGTGGAAGTAAAAGATGTTGAACATCTTAAAACATTGATTGCATATTTAAGAAATACAAAAGCCATTCATTCCATTGAACGAGGTTAAAAAATATTAAGAGAAATACTCTTAAAAAAGAAGAAAAGATTTCAAAGGTTAAGTCGAGAATTTAAAAAGAAGAACCTCCGGTAAAAATTAAAGAGTAGATTTTGAACGAAAAAAGAGATAGAATTAAAAAAATAAAGAGGTTACATAAACTTTAAAAAAATAATAAAAACAATCCATCGGGAGAAGAACTATGAAATTTAAAAACAAGTCCGTCGCGTTTCTTACTTTTTTTATCATGGGAGGCTTTTTATCAACCTCTGTGGAAAGCGTTGTTGATAGGCCTGAGGCTGAATTAGCTAAGCCGGCCGAAGAGGCTTATGCTTCTGAGGATGTATCTGACCTGAATAGAGGGTATTTTGGGCTGAAAATTAGGAAGAATTCTCCAGCAGCATATGTTGGAACAGCAAAAGATCTACAAAGGAAATTATTAAGGTTAGGGGCAACTTCTTATATCTCTCTTAAAACTTCAGACCCACAAGCACATGAAATTCTTCGCACAGCTGCAGGAGAAGAAATGGACTTCACAGGAGAGACTCTTTTCAAAAGCGAAAAGGCGCCTTTTGAATTGCTTCAGGCAGGTGCCTCCGGTGCTCTTATAAGCATGAAGGCTTTCCCTGTGACGTCATATTTAAACCTAACTGCAGTTGCAGATTCTGACAACACTGTTAGCTCAGGAGATTTCTGGTAGATAAAAATGCCTTCATCCTTTCGGGAAAAAGGCTTTAAGAAAAGAGATTTTTCTAGGGGTGGGAGGACACGGCTTTCTCTTTTCCTTGCAAAATAATTGCGCAAGAAAAATAAAGAGTAACTTTAACAAACAATAAAAAATAGGAGCGTAACATGAAAATCAAACACACAAGCCTCTCTTTAGCAGCACTTGTTCTTTCAGGAGTTCTTTCAGGGATTTCTGTGGAAAGCATTTATGCAGTTAAAGACAAAGCAAAAGATTCCGTTTCAGACAAAGAGAGTGCTCAGAAACGTGAGGATGGTTCGGCCCCTAAAAATGCAGAAGACCGAACAGGTGATAAAGCTGTTGACGTTGAATCAAAGGTTCTCGATAAAAAAGATACAAGGGAGCCAATTTCCTTGGGAATGGCACTGAAAAAACCCACCGTTCTAAAAGATGACAAGAATTCAACAATCGTAACGACAACTGATAACACTCAAATCAATATAGATAAGAAAGGTAAAAAGGTCATATCTCCTGATATAGCTGCATTGGAAGCAATTCTTGCTAAACTTAAAACAAAGGGTATGGATATAAGTAAAGTGAAGGGAGAAGTTATACTTGATGCTTCTGAAGTTGATTCTAATCCCAAACTCAAAACCTTAATTTTGGAAAAAGGGTTTCTCCCAACATCTGACGGACTGGGCTATACAGGAAATCTCTCTGGCGCTGATCTCTTTAAACTCGGTCAATTTGTTCCTGTGACAAAATTTCCGATGGCCAACCCAGTTATATTCAGTGGTTTTTCTGATGGAACCTTAGAGGTCATGCGGGCGTATGTTACGAGCGAAAAATTTGAGGGAGAAAGAAAGGAGAGAATTATTGTCCAGCTTGTTGTTGAACCCTTGAGAGATGCTTGGGATTTTTATAGTATGCATGTGGGGGATCATGGAGACTTCGGAAAAGCTACTGGTTATCGTTTTGATACGGTTGAAGGAAATCCTGCGCTTTTCGATGACAGCCATTATGCTATGATGCTAGGTGCAGTTACGGGGCTTGGGTATTGGAGAAGTTTCAATCCCAGGGAAGGTTATGCGCCACGTGTCTTTATAACAGTTGACGATGCGTATGCAGATGGATTTTCAAGAAAATATGGTGTTGATGCTCTGGGCGCAACAACAGGAGGTAAGCAAACTTTTGAGATAAGACCCATAATGGATCAATTGATGCTTGATGCCAACATGGCACCATGGGTACATAACGCAACAGTTTCTTATGGTTGGGATGATTTTGGATCATATTCTCATGCGAAGGATCACATAACACATAAGATCTGACATTTTTCTCAGATCCTAGTACATGTTCTAATAAAAAAGTGTGAGCCAAGAAGAGAGCATTCTTATAAAGAAGATGCTCTTTTTTTGCAGATTTTTTGAAAGTATTGGATTTTAATGGACATCAATTTTGAATCTGACTTGATATTTTTAAGTTAAATAAAAAAATGTAAACGTCGGCATAAACAATTCTCATTAAAGAAGAGATCATTCCTATGGAAAAGATATGCTCCCTGATATGAATTCTCTTGTAAGTATGAATATCAAGAGAGAATTCTGGGAAAGATTTTTCTAAACTTTACTTAAGGAAGATGCTGTTAAGAAAGGTTGGTAAATTTCAAAACAAGAAAATTTCTTCTAAAGAATGATGCCCCGTAAAGACAATATAAAATAATAAAATTTTAAATTTAATTTGCTTGCAAAGCTTAGAAATGTTATACTGAAAATAAAAAAATAAAAAGGTGGGAGAGATATTATGAAACTTACAAAAACAACACTTTTTTCGTCTTTTCTTTTATTAACTGAGGCAGAAAGTATTGCGAGAAATGATGAAAACGAAGAGGCGGTCAATCTTTCAACAGAACAAGGGCTTAAATTGCAGAATGAGCCTTATGGGGTGAAGAAGACTTTTTTTCTGACGAATAAAATTAGACAAAATTCATTTGCCACCCATGTTGATACTGCAGCGAATTTTCAAAAAAAGTTAACTGGATTTGACAGCCCCATGCTTTTCCTTGTGAAAAGCTCAGATCCAGAAGTAATGAAAATTTTAGCCCAACATAAAAAAGAACGAGAAGGGCAAGAAAAAATATATGAAGGCTTTGTTTTTAACGATAGGGAAATCCCTTTCAAAGAGATCAAGGAAAGAGAACCTGGTGCACTCTTGTGCATAAGACCCTTCCAAGGCGAAGGCATGATAAGTGTTTTAGGATAAATAAGGTCTTGAAAGTGTTTTGAGGAAAAGAACCTGGAAACAGGGATTTCTTCTTCTCAAATAAGTCTAAAATAAAGAAAGAAAAATAAAGAAAGGAAAATAAAATGAAAAAAACACAGACACATATTTCTTTAATGGCTCTTGTTTTAGCAGGAGCATTCTCATGGGGCTCTTTTGAAAGCATTTATGCCGGAAATGAAAAGGATGAGGTAGAAAATAAAGACAAAAAAGAGGGGACTGTTGCTTCATCAAAAACAGACGATAAGTCCGATGCTAAATCAGATGTTTCTAAAGCTAAAGAAGGTGATCTTTCGAAAACTCATAAAGATTTAAAAGATTCTTCAGGAAAAAGCGATGCAGTGAAAACGGACTCTTCTTTCAAAGTGGTAAAGAAAGATGGAGATAAAGTTGTCTTGAAAGATGAAAGCGGAGCTATAATTTCAGCAGATCCAAAAGCAAAGGCTCTTAAAACAAATGATATTTCTAGTGCGCTAACCATTTTCGATTTCATTGAAAAGGAAGGTCCTTCAGAGCGGCCTCTTGTTATGGAGTTTACTTTTTCTTTGAGTGATCAGGAGAAGCCCAATTTAACACTGTTAAAAGAACTAGAAAGCTATGGTTTTAGTCGAGGAGAAGATGGGCAGTATGGAGCAAAGCTTACAAGAGAGCAGCTTATAGAACTTCATAAAAATCCAAAGCTGAAAGAAATCTTGTTTGGAAATAATGCAAATTCAGCTGTTTATTTCAATAATTTGCCTGACATGTACATGAGAAAAATGCCAACCCTTGTTGTTTCTGAAGAATTCAGGGTAAGGAAAGGAGAAATAGAATTTGCCATGGAAATTGTTGGTCCTCTCCGCACGATCTGGGAAAGCGGCACCTTTTCTAGAGAAGGTATGACTCTTTCTATAACTGAACGTCCAGATTATGATGGAGCCTTAACGGATAGGCCTTATTGGACAAATAACCGGTTCTTTGGTTCTCTTCTTGTTGATGAGAGCCGAAATACTGTGCTTTTGGGGACAATTGAAGGCGCTCGCCTCTTGTTAGAACAACTAGACAAGGGCACACCACTTCCTGCTCGAATTGATCTTACTTTAAGTGCTGACTCTCCCTTAAATAAGGTGCTAACGGATAAATATAACATAGAGGTCGTTAAAGTCGGTGAAAACAACAATTATATGTTAGACCATAAAGCCGACTTCTACCCTGAAGTTTTGAGAGAAATACGAGATGGAAAGCTTATTAGTGAAACTGACACAATAGCACTTGGCTTCAAAAATAACCACGTTTTTAGGGCCTTTAAGGCTGGCCTAGGCATAGGAAGATAAGAATAAATAAAGCTTGCTTTATCGTGCTCATATGAAGCTTGAAAGAGCGTTCCTTAGAGGAACGCTCTTTCTTTATTTTGTTTATTTAAAAATGAGCAGTTCGAGAATGTTCTCTTAAGATTCAAAAAAGACTTTCGCAAAGGGATTCTTTTTTTTTAATTTTGTGTCATAACAAAGAAGTTTCCTTAAATTACCTTTTCAAAATGAATGAGACTATTTGATGACCTCACCTCAGTTACAACCTTTTATAATTTCACTTCAGGAAGAAGGAGAACGGTTAGATAAGGTTTTTCAACGTAAGTTTCCTTTGCTTTCTTTTGGGCGCATTCAAAAAGCTGTCCGAAGCGGAGAAGTCAAGGTAAATGGCAAAAAAACAGAAGCTTCTTATCGCGTTAAAAAGGGAGATCTTTTGCGTGTGCCGCCTCCTTTTTATGCCTCTTCGGAAAAAAGGCCTTTTTCTTCAGAGATTCCTCCTGCGTCTTTTATAGAAATCAAAGAATTTGAGAAAAACATTCTTTATGAAAACGAAGATTTTATTGTTTGGAATAAACCTTTTGGATTTGCGGTGCAGGGGGGAACAAAAGTTCATAAGCATCTTGATAATCTTTTAGATCGGCTCGTCACAGCAGGACGCTTTACAAAAGAAAATCGTCCTTCTTTGGTTCACCGGCTTGATAAAGATACAACAGGTGTGCTTCTGCTTGCAAAAACACGCAAAATGGCTTCTTTTTTAGCTCAAGGATTTGCTCAGAAAAAAATTTCAAAATTATATTGGGCTCTATGTGTAGGTGTTCCAACATCGTCTGAGGGAAAAATTAAAATACCCCTTTTAAAGAAAGAAATTTCGGGAACGGAGAAAGTCGTTGGGGATGACAAAGGAAAAAATGCAGAAACGCTTTATCGTATTTTAGACAAGGTGGGAGACAAGGTGTCTTGGATTGCATTAAGGCCCTTAACGGGAAGAACACATCAATTACGTGTCCATTGTGCGCACCTTGGAACTCCTATTTTAGGAGATGGAAAATACGGATCCTCCCAAGCCTTGCAAGAGGAAAATATGGCCTCCCAAAAAATGTGCCTCCATGCCTTTGAGATGAAGCTCCCTCTTCCAACTGGAGAGGTAAAAATTTTTAAAGCACCTCTTCCTCCCCATATGAAAGTGTTCTTTAAGGAATTTGGGTTTGAAACGTCTCAAGAATTTATAAAAAAGAGTGAGGGGCTTTTCCAATAGAAAAAAATGGTGTATGGTTTTTAAAGTAACTTAAAAAAAATAAAAAGGGGAAGAACATGAAATCCACTCAAAATCAAAACGAAACATCAGCTCACTTAAGAAAACGTGAGAAATTTTATAAGGAATTAACCACATATCTAATCTGCAATTTATTTTTTGTTGCAATTTGGTTTTTTTCTGGAAGAGGGTATTTTTGGCCAATATGGGCCATGCTCGGCTGGGGTGTTGCAATAGGATTTTCTGCTGCGGGTTTTATACGTCTTTCACCAAAAAAATGAAGATCTTAAAGAGAGACTTTTCAAGTAGATAAAAATGATGTAGTCTTGCCACAATGATGTTGAAAAAATAAAAGGAATGTTTTTTTCAGTAAAATGAGTATTGTGTTGCTGCAAAAACATGGTACAGTGAACAAAAGCATTAAATAAGGGAGCTTTACATGACAACAACGCGTAGAACGTTTACAAATCAAGAAGATGCAGTAGCATACGTAAAAGAACTTTCTGGGTTTTATAAGCAAGTTTCACTCTATGTTATCGTGAACATTTTTTTTATTGTGTACTGGCTTTTGTCGGGAGAAGATTATTTTTGGCCGATTTGGGTTATATTAGGATGGGGAACACCCCTCTTTTTTGTTGCAGTTGATCTTCAGATCCTTCCTAAATCAATTCAAAAAACAATGAATTCTATTTTGGAGGCCCTTCCTCTTCCTTTCTTAAAACCTGAGTGGGAAACAGATCAATTGAACCGTCTTATGAGAAAAAAAAGTGTAAAGACCGATAATTCTTCTCTTGTTTTAACAAAGAAAATGGCACATAAATCTGTTAAAAAGGTAAAAACTGTTTCAGCTTCGCTAGCAGATACTGCAAAAGTTAAGCCAGCTAAAAAGACCTCCGCTCCTAAGAAAAAAGCAGCTCCTAAAAAAGCAGCTGCTAAAAAAGCGGCTCCTAAAAAGGCGTCTCCAAAAGCGCCAAAGAAATAAAAACGTAATAAAAAAAGACAAGAGATACTTCTTAAAAACGTTGTGAATCTCTATTATCAAATGAGACCCAGATGACTATCCGAAAAAGGATAAATCTGGGTTTTTTTGGTTTTTAAATAAAGAAAATATTTTTTGAAAGATAACCTTATTTTAACTTAATAAAAGAAACATTATTTGGTTTTTTATCAGGGTTATATTCTTTTTGACGTGTAAGGCCTTCATGCGTGGCCTTACGATAGCTATGAAACAAATGAGAGGATGTATAGGTATTAAATGGAAGAACCTCAATGTTTAAAATTCCTTCATCTTGAAGTTTCTTAACAACATATCCCTTCAAATCGAATAAAAAATGATCTTTTTGGCCTGAGGGACTGAAAAACTTATCATTTTCAGGGTTTTCATCATGGAAATCTTTCCAAAATTCAGGTCCGACCTCATAACTTTCTTGAGAAATGGAAGGACCTAAAGCTGCGATCATATGTGTCCTGTTTGATCCGAGCTTTTCCATTTCAAGGATGCAATTTCTACAAATATCCTGGCGTGCTCCTTTCCATCCCGCATGAAGAGCTCCTATAACTGAAGCTTCTGGGTCATATAAAAGGACGGGTACGCAGTCTGCAGTTTTAAGACCAAGAGCGAGATGTGTTTTTTTTGTAACCATTCCGTCTGCATCAATAGGTTTTGAAGGAATAGAATCTAAGGTGACGATTTTATTAGAATGTATTTGATGCAGAAAGTAAGGCGTCGGCGTTAAAACTTGATCTTTTTTTAAAAAACCATGTTCAAGATTTAAAAAATTGGATAAGTTTTTTGATTGAAGAAAAGAAATCATGGGACAAATTGAACTCAAGGGTTATGAAGTTTGAATATTTTGAAGAGGCTTCCCATCTGAGAAGAATCTGTTAAACGAAACAGAGCTTCTTCAAATATTTTTTTTAATTTAGGATTTGACTGAATCAGCATTTGGGCTCTTATGTCAATCCCTAAATTTTTTAAAAAAGGGCCTTGAGGAAAAATGTTTTGATCGTGAAGATGGGGTAGAATCTGAACTGAAAGGTCCTTCAGATATTTAAAATTAACATGTGCTGTAAGATCTTGTTCTCCAATTTTATCGAAAATATTGGAAAAACTATGATGCGACACAGCTTGCAAAGAATCTCCTTGTCCCTCTTCATACCCATAATCAATAAAAAGTCCTGAAAAAGAGAGTTCCTTTAATCCAAGAAGAAGTTTTTGAAAAAAATCTTTTTGTTGAGAAGAGATTTCAAAGATTGCGTTAGGGGAAGGATTTTTGGGAAAAGGAAGGATAGAATCTTCACATAAAACCTCTTTAATTATAAAATGATCCGATTCTATTCCAATACGTCTCTCCCACCATCTTTTTCCTTTAAAGATATATTGATCTATTGGAAAGACGTCCAAAAATTCATTTCCAACAAAAAAAGTGAGATGAAGTGGAAGCGCTTTTAGAAGAGATGAAATGTCATCAAACCATTGGCATTCTCTTGAGAGAGGAAGACATAACTCTTTTTGCTTTTGAATAAGAAGAGGATTGATCTCAAGAAGAAAGAAACGTGTTTTTTTTAAAAGAGAAAATTTCTGAAAGATACGCATAATATCTCTAAGGAGTGTTCCGTTTCCAGGACCAAATTCAATAAAATTAAGACACAAGGGGGATGCCATCTTTTGCCATTGATCAACAAAATAAAGCCCTATTATTTCTCCAAAAAGTTGAGAAATTTCTGGAGCTGTAATGAAGTCTCCTGTTTTTCCAAGAGGAAGTGAATTTTTGTAATAGCCATGATGGGGATGAAAGAGACAAAGTTCCATGAACGCAGAAATTTTAAGAGGCCCGTTGGTTCGGATCTTTTTCTCAAGGAGAAGACGTAAAGGAGACATTAAAAAGATCGTTTTTTGTTTTTAAGGAGAATACTCCCAAGAAGAATCATGGGAAGAGAGAGAATTTGACCCCACGTGAGGTGTTCAAAAAAGAACCCGAGATGACGATCAGGGAGACGATAAAATTCACATCCAATGCGTAAAAGGCCATAACCAATAAGTCCAATTCCTGTCAAATATCCCTGTTTTTTCCAAAGGGAGTCTTTTTTGCCAAGGAAAAAAAGAAGTAGAAAAAGAAAAAGACCCTCAAAAAAAGCTTCATAAAGTTGACTTGGATGCCTTGGAACATTTCCTCCTTTTGGAAAATAAATACCCCAAGCAACCGAGGTTGGGCGCCCATAGAGTTCGCCATTTATAAAATTTGCAAGGCGTCCTAAAAAAAGACCAATCGGCGCTGCACAGGATAAGAAATCAGTAAACTGGAGAAAAGGGATTTTTTTTAAGTGACAAAAAAGGAGAGCGGCAAGAAGAACACCTAAAAGCCCCCCATGAAAAGACATTCCTCCTTCCCATGTATAGAATATTTCTAAAGGGTTGGAGAGATAATAAAGAGGTCTATAGAACATCGTATATCCAAGTCTGCCTCCTAGGATAATGGCAAAAACAGCCCAGACAATAAAGTCATCAAAAGTTTTAGAAGTCAAAGGAGAAGCGCTATGTTTTTTAAGAAGATAGAGAATGTAACGCCAAGCTAAAAAAATGCCTACAGCATAAGAAATCCCATACCATGTTACATTAAGAGGTCCGATGTTTAGGGCAATGGGTGAGATGTTTGGAAAAGGTAGGCTCATTAGAGATAAGGATCCGCTTGCATTAAGAAGTTTTGAACATAAAGCCGCACACCTTCTTCAAGACTTGTAAAAGGGTGAACATATCCTGCGTTTCTTAAATTGGTTAAGGAAGCTTCTGTAAAGTTTTGATATTTGTTTTGAAGGCTTTCAGGCATATCTACATAATCAATAACCACAGGCCGTGAAAGCGCTTTAAAAACAGACTTTGCAAGATCATTAAAACTACGGGCTTGTCCTGTCCCAATATTAAAAAGACCACTTATCGTTGGATTCTGATAAAGCCAAACCATCACATTTACGCAATCACCCACCCATACAAAATCACGAAGCTGCTCACCATCTTTATAAGCAGGGTCATTGGATTTAAAAAGCCGAATTTTTCCTTCTTTTAGAATTTGAGGATAGAAGGTTGCAATAACACTTTTTTGTCCTCCTTTATGGTCTTCATTCGGTCCATAAACATTAAAAAATTTAAGCCCAGCCCATTGGGGTGGACACTTATTTTCTGCGCTTAAACGAAGAGCTTGAAGATCAAAAAAATGTTTGCTCCATCCATAGGCATTTAATGGTCTTAAAGATCTGAGGTTTTCAGAGCTCATATCATCTGAAAAACCGCGTTCGCCATCTCCATAGGTGGCAGCTGAAGAGGCATAAATAAAAGGAGTTGCATGGTGGGTGCACCAATTCCACAGCTTAAGAGATAAGCGAATATTAGAATCAACAATAAGATCAACATCTTTTTCAACTGTTGAAGAAATGGCGCCTAAGTGAAAAATGGCTTGAATTTTTTGAGAATTCTGATCAAGAAAGCTTAAAAGTTCAGAAGGCGCGATAATCCCTGATATGTTAAAACGCTTCACAATATTTTGCCATTTTTCAGAAGAACCAAAAACATCCACCACAACAACTTCAGTTGTTGGATAAAGATCCTCTAACTTTTTAACAAGGTTTGATCCAATAAAACCGGCACCACCTGTAACCACAAACATTATGGAGTCTCCTGAAGAAAGTTTATAAGAAAAGAAGGGGTTAAAAGTTCGGGAAGAATAAGTCCCTTCGGATGTAGGGGCGTATAATAGACGGTGAAAGGAATAGCAGTTCGCCCATAACTTTTCAAGTAGTCTTCAATTTTTGCATTTGGACGTGTCCAATCTGCGCGCATCAGGATAAGGCCATGTTCTTTGGCAAGTTTTTTGAACGTATGGTTTTGAAACACCCTAAATTTATTCATTTTACAGGTAAGGCACCATTCTGCTGTGACATCGACCAAAACAGAATCCCCTTTTTGAAGGTGGTTTTCGAGGGATTGAGACGAATAAGGAATCCATTCAGAATCACTTTTAGAAACTGATATATAAGGCATAACAAGAACAAAGAGGAGCCAAAGACCGGTTCCAAAAAGTCCTAAGCTTAATATTCTTTTAAAGGTTTTCATCCAAGATCCAGGAGCTGGAAGTTTTAAAAGAATTTGCGGGTAAAAAGTCATCAAAAGATAAGGAAATCCAAATCCTATTCCAATGACAAGAAATATAAAAAAAATACGAAAAGGATCTTGGGTTAAGCTTGCCCCTAATGCCACACTTAAAAAAGGAGCTGTACAGGGTGTTGCAAGGAGTGCTGAAAAGAGCCCAGAGGCATAATCGTTTGCAAAGGAGGAAAATGTGGCCTCAGATGTCTTAATTTTTTGAGGAATGACCGTGTGTTTGTTGATCCACTCTAAAAGAAAAGACGGAAGATTAATTTCAAAAAATCCCCAAAGATTGAGAGAAAAAAGAAAGAGGATGAGAATCATAATTCCTAAAAAAGAAGGGCTTTGAAATTGAAATCCCCAACCAATATGCTTTCCAAAAAAGCGTGCACTGCTGCTTATGAGGCCAAATCCACAAAAAAAAGTTAAGATGCCCAAAAAGCTCATTAAAAATCGAATTTTAAGATGGGAAAGAGGGATGGTTTCAGACGAAGATCTTTTTTTAAGAACGGATAGAAATTTTAAAGAAAGAACCGGCAAAACGCAGGGCATAAAATTTAAAATGAGTCCTCCTAAAAAAGCACTGCCAAGAATTGTAAGGAACATCAAAAAGGCGTTCTTCTGAGAGGGAAGAGAGCTGGGAAATTCAAGAGAGGCATTTTTAAGAGCAGCTTTAAGGAGAGGAGCTTCAGGGGTTTCCTCTAAGGATCCCGGAGAGATCGTATAATGGAGGTCTTTGTTATAAGGCATGCATTGTCGATGATTACAGGCGATAAGTTTTAAAGTGGTTTTTAAAACGGCGGTTTTAGAAGGGTCTAGAATAGAGGAGGTAAAAGGGAGGATAATTTTTTGAGCATAGACAAGGATGTCCTCTGCTCCTTTTGAAATCTTCTGAGCTGGAGGCCAGAAAAAAGTTAAGGTTCCCATATTCAAAGAAGTGTTGTTTTCAAAAGTCGGAGGCGGAAAAACAGCTTCCTTTTGAGGAGCATAAATATGCCAGCCTTCTTGAAGCGTAATTTCAAGACCAAGAAGAAGAGACGTTTCTTTCCCAAAATGCGTTGAGGAGCTTAAAATCTGGACTTGGATCGGATCTTTGGGTGAAGCAAAAAGAGGAGAGGGGAGGCAAATCAAAGACAGATAAGAAAAGAGCCCGCATAACAAAAAGAAGAATAAGGTTATTTTTTTTAATTTTAAAATCATTACGTTGACCCACTCGACAAAAAAAGGATTGCTGTGTATCTTCATGAGAATTAGAAAGATTAAAGTTTTCCTTACTATACATTTAATATTTTAAAAAACCAAGATTTCAGAGATATAATATCGAATGAGAAAGTTGTTTTAAAGGGCTAATAAAATGAGTGTCAATGAGTCTTTGGTGGGAAAGTTTCTTGTGTCAACACCCTCTATGCAGGAATCCCTTTTTTCAAAAACAATTATTTTAATTTGCGGACAAGATGAAAAAGGGATCGTGGGACTTATCTTAAATCGTCCGATGAGCAGACCTTCTTTGAGGAATCTTCTCTTAGAATTAAAATTATCGAGCATTTCCTCTCAAGCGACCTCTCCTATTTATTTTGGAGGACCTGTTGACACAAGTCGTGGATTTGTTCTTCACAGCCCAGACTATAAAGGTTCCGATACAATGGAAATCCTTGTAGAAAATCAAGAATTTTGTTTAACGAATCGTATTGATATCCTCTCTCATATTTCTGAAGGCCGGGGCCCACAAAAATTTTCATTTTTTTTGGGATATACAGGATGGGAGACGTCTCAATTTTTAGAAGAACTTCAGGAAAATATCTGGCTTTTAACGGACGGAAGGAAAGATTTTATCTTTGGTAAAGAGCCTTCTTCCCAATGGAAAACGCTTTACCGAGATTTAAAAATTAATCCGGATTGTCTTTTTACGACCTCAGGACGTGCGTAAAAAAGAAGTCGTCTTGAGGGCAAAATTAAAGCCGTCAGGCTGAATGAGAACTTTATATAAGGCGAAGTTATAATAACCCTTCTAGTGTAAAGCCTATTTGACCATAAAATCTCTGATAAAAGGTATGGGAAGGGGTTTTATCTCCTTCAACAATTTGATTGTTTTGAAAAAGAACGTGAAGGTTTTCTGCCATCCATTTGTGCCAAGTGCTAACAAGTCTTTGGCGGTCTTCACGGGTTTCTGGAACTTCTCTTCCACTCTTATCAAATTTCCAAGAGGTAACGCTTATATTTTCACCTGCTTTTTTTCGAGTAAAGATTTTGTGATTAAAAAGAGAAGCAGATGTTTTTCCACGAACACAAAGCCCTATATGAGGTAAGTTTAAGGCACTTGCATCATAAAAATAATCTGAAAGTGCCTCTAATTCTTGACGTGGAACTGAAAGACAATAGAGAGAATAATTGGAGAGCTTTTTTAGCTGTGCTTGACCCTTCTGTATAGCATCTTTGTACATGCCTTGCATGGGAAACTCTTGGAGACCCTTTTCATATGCAGTTTGATTTTCTTTAAGTTTGCTCAATTCTTGCATATGTAATCTAAGAAAGACAAGAGCAGAAGGATCTTCTTGAGAGGCAGGACGATTAACCCCGTGATTAGGTAGGACATGCATTTTTGGGTAAAAGTACAATCCGTCTAAAAGTCGAACACTATAGGAAAAACCGCCATCAACAGAAGATGTATAAAGGAATAGGGATGCGGGATGTGATGAGACTGTAATAATATCGTCAAGAGAAAAGGGGTTCCTTTCTAATCCATATGTAAATCTCCAAAGAAGTTGATGATTTTTTAAAAAAGCAGTCATTTCAAGGCGAATAACCTTATCATAAAGTTCTTGTGTCATGTAAGCATCTGGGGCTGTACTCTCAAAATTAAGATGTGAGCGGAGTTTAGTTCTGGCAAGCTCTATGAGATCTTGGGGGGGGTTCCTAATTTTTTTATTTTTTCATTGAGGCTAAAAAAATCAGTTGAAAATCCGTCAGATTTATAAATTTGGCTTTCTGGATTTGAGCTTTGGTAATTTGGGAGAGAGATGGGATCAACAAGTGACTTAAATCGGTCATAATTCATCATTTGGTTTGTATGACGGTCTCATATTCAAGAATTTGATAAGCAGTATCCGGAACAAATCCAACATCAAGGTTTGGAAACTTTGTATTTACATTCCCAAGGTTGACAGCAGGAGACATGAGGGCTTTAAAAACAGCTGGTTTTTCATCTTCTGTGTAGGATCCAAAAATAACAGGAGCTCCTTGACTTGGTTCAATACTGAATGAAGGGTGTTTGAAGACTTTAAGATCCGCCCTACTTTATACAGTCTCAGATACCCGTAAACTCTTGGCTCCAGTTTTCTCCTTTTGCAGAAAGGATAAAACCTGAAGATGTTTCTTGTAACTGAAGGATTTGAGTTTGTTTGTCATCAGGTTCACATCCATTAGAGGGGCATTCGTTTATAATGGTGTATCCCCCTCCAGTAGGGAGTTGGCTGCCCCGAAATGTTATAAGTTTTCGAGCATGATCTTTCCAGGTGCCTGATATCGTATGATTATTATGAACGATAATCGTTGAGGATTTATGCTTTGATTGATAAACACCAGGTTCAGGAGCATAGTTTCCTTGATGAACTTCCATCAAAAAAGAATTTGTCAAGATAAAGGCAAAAGCTATTTTTTATAAAAGTGTATCACGCGAGCCTCCTTGGACGGTTAAAAAATTTAATTTAATCTTTGACTTTATTTAAGGTATAGAATGTTTTTAAAAAGGTAAATTCTTTTTAAAATGCATGCCAAAAATCTTGATATGCTGGTTTTCTCTCTTTTTCTGTGGTAAAGGCAAAAGAAGAAGTCGTGTAAAAAGAGGTTTGAAAAGATGCAAACGCAAAATCGATTGTTAGATGAAATTGCAGGAATCGCTCTTAAGGCATTAGGGCGAATTGATAAATTAGGAAGTCCTTTTCAAAAAATTAAAGAATTGTGTGATCTTCCTGAAAAAATTAACGCGCTTGAAAAAGAGATCGAAACGCTCTCTCAAAAGATTGATTCTGCTGAAAAATCTAATTAAAATATGTAAATTCAATGTTAAATATTTTTTTAAAAAATCTTCGTTTTACTTTAATATCCTGCTTGGGTTTTTCTGCTTTAATCATCTTAAATGGATGCTCCTCTTCGTCTCATTTTGAAGGAATTGAAAGGCCGTCACGGGCGCCGCTTTACGCAAAACGTGGAACTTATAAAATTGGGAACCCCTATACAATTAAAGGTGTGACGTATAGTCCACGTGAGACTTTCCATTTTGAAGAAACGGGTCTTGCTTCATGGTATGGCCCTGGATTTCATGAAAAGACAACAGCCAATATGGAAATTTTTGATCAAAATCAAATTAGTGCAGCGCATAAAACGCTTCAATTACCGTGTTTAATTCGGGTTCATAATCTTGATAATGGACGTGTTTTGGATGTTCGTGTCAATGACAGAGGTCCTTTTTATGATGGGAGAATTCTTGACCTCTCTAAACGCGCAGCGCAACTCTTAGGCGTGTTTCAAAAAGGATTAGCACGTGTCCATATTAAAGTTTTGGAACATGAAAGTCGTCTTTTAAAAGAAATGGCTCTTGGAAAACGACCTTCTCAGAAAAAACCAGCACCTCTTCCTGTTGAGACTGTTGATATTGAGAGCATTAAACCTCTTCCATATGTCGATCCATTTAAAGAAAGTGTCTTTACTTCTGAGCCTCTTCCAATTCAAAAAGGAGGGGATTATATTGATCTTCCCCTCATAAAAGATTATAGAGAGGCCGCAAAACTGTCCGCAAAAATGGAAAAGTTTGGGAGATCTTCTATTGCTCAAGAAAAAGTTGGAAAAGATATCTTTTATAAAGTTCAGATCGGTCCGTTTTCAAATTGGAAGGAAGCTGAAAAAGTTTTAAAGGCTGTTAAAGGAAAGGGGTTTTCGAAAGCTCTAATAACTGCTACAAAATAGGAGCTTCCCAACTTTGGAAAATAGCGTTTTTGAATGATGAAAAAGGACACAAATATGATTTCTTCTACTTTTTTTAAAAGGTTTTATGTTGTTTTATGGGTCATGGCGAGCCTGTTTTGTCAATCTTTTTTAGCCCACGCAACGGTGGAACTTGATGCGTCCCATAAAGATATTGTCAGTCAAGGTCCTGAAAAAAAAGAAGAAAATCTCCTCGATCTTTCTGCTTCAACAGCTTATCTCTTAGATGCCCAAACAGGGGATGTCTTATTTTCTAAAAATGGAGAAGCGCCTATTTCTCCGTCTTCAATGAGCAAAGTCATGACGGTGTATTTGGTGTTTGAAAAGCTTAAAAATGGCTCGTTAACACTTGATACGACTTTCCCTGTTAGTGAAAAAGCATGGCGTATGCAAGGATCTAAGATGTTTGTGGATTTGGGGAGTCAAATACGTCTTGAAGATTTGCTTCGGGGGATTATTGTCCAGTCTGGAAATGATGCTTGTATTGTTGTGGCGGAGGCACTTGCCGGAACGGAAGAAAATTTTGCACGTCATTTGACAAAACGTGCTCATGAATTGGGAGCAACGTCGAGTCATTTTACAAACTCTACAGGTTGGGAAGATCCAAATCATAAAATGACGGCACGGGATATTGCCCTGATTGCTTTAAGAACGATTCAAGATTTTCCAGAGTATTACGCTTATTATTCTGAAATTGATTTTACGTATAATGGGATTAAGCAAGGGAACCGCAATCCCCTTCTCTATAAAAATATGGGATGTGATGGCCTTAAAACAGGCCATACAGATGATGGAGGATTTGGGCTTGTTGCTTCTGTTGTGCGTGAAGGACGTCGTTTGATTATGGTAATTAATGGTTGTCCTTCCATGAAAGACCGTGCGAAAGACTCAGAAACCTTAATAAATTGGGGATTTAGAGAATTTGAAAATGTTATTTTGGCACAACCCAAACACGTCATTGAAGTTGTCCCAGTTTGGATGGGAAAAACGAATGAAGTCGGACTTTATAGCCAAGAAGGCATTATTGTGACGTTAAGAAGTCTTGAAAAAGACAAAGTAAAAGGAACTTTATCGTATGAAACACCTCTTAAAGCTCCCATTATGCAAGGAGATGTTATTGGAGAAATGCGTGTGACACTTCCAAATGGCGAGATTAAGACATTTCCGCTTCGAGCTGATCGCACAATTGAAGAGCTTGGTTTTTTTGGAAAACTTTGGTTTAAAATAAAATCCTTTATTCCAGGGCTTTAGGACGTGGAAAGCTTTAAAGATCCATCACAAGGGCTCTTTTTGACTTTTGAAGGTGGTGAAGGGACAGGAAAATCTACCCAAATTCGAAAGGTAGCGGACTGGCTTAAAGAACAGGGCGTGCCTGTTGTTATAACGCGAGAGCCAGGAGGAACGCCAGGGGCGGAAGAAATAAGAAATCTTCTCGTGCAAGGAAATCCCGAACGTTGGGACGCCATGACGGAAGCATTGCTTCTTTTTGCAGCCAGAAGAGATCATGTGGAATTTTTTATCAAACCCTATTTAAAACAAGGGGCATGGGTGTTGTGTGATCGTTTTACAGATTCCTCATGGGTCTATCAAGGTTTTGCAGGGAACCTCGGCGTTGAAAAAATTGAAGATTTAACAAAAACAGTTTTAAATAATTTTAAGCCTTTTCTGACGCTTATTCTTGATTTGCCGCCTGATGTTGGTCTTGCACGTGCGCATGCGCGTTCAACCAAAGAAAATCGATTTGAGAAAAAAAGTTTGGTCTTTCATGAGCGTCTTCAAGAAGGATATCGTCTTCTTGCTCAGCAAAATTCAGATCGCTGTGTTTTGGTATCTGGGCTTGGATCAGAAAATGATGTTTTTGAACGTCTCATTGATGTTTTAAAAAAACGGGTTCCAAATTTAATGCCAAAAAAATCTTGAAGCTTTTATTGAAAAGAAACACATGTTTTATTGTTTTATTATAGTGAGGCGCTCGAAAACTCTTTAGAAACTATCTTTAATCCAACGAGATACGTTCCTTATGAAGAAAGTATTTCATGATAGATCTTCAAAAAGATTATGCTATACTTTTTCTTAGTATTGGGGCGTAAATTGCAAATTATGACGGGACAGAAAACATGGTAAATTATACCATAAATATTGGAACCAGCGATTTTAAAGAGCTTATAACAAGCGATGCTCTTTTTGTGGATAAAACGTCCTTAATTCAAACTGTTTTAACAAGTGGTTATAAAGTTACACTTATCACGCGTCCACGTCGATGGGGAAAAACCCTTAATATGACAATGCTCCAGTACTTTTTTTCTATCCCTGTTAAAGAGGATGGAAGTATTGATGTAAAAGAAAAATCAATGCGCTACAAGCTTTTTTCTCAAATGAAGATAGGAAAATACCAAGATATTATAGAAAAATATCTTGGGCGCATCCCGACTATTTTTATCTCTTTTAAAGGAATAAAAGGGAATAATTATAAAGCTTTAGAGTTGGGTATAGGAGATCTTATTTATAGGCTTTATGCAACACACGAATACTTAATGAAGAGTAAAAAACTTTCAGAAAGGCAAAAAGCTCTTTTTGAAAAATTCATTAAAAAAGAATTTGATCATTCTGAATTGCAGAATAGTATTTTGTATTTAAGTGAAATGCTTTTCACGCACTTTGGTCAAAAAGTTTTTGTGTTGATTGATGAATATGATACGCCTTTAAATGATTGGTATGTGCTTCAGCTTACACAAAACACAATGTCTGCATCTTCTTTTGGAAATGATTATTTTCATGAAGCGCTTGTTCTTTTTAAGGAAATTTTAAGCAGCACGCTTAAAGATAATGACTACCTTGAAAAGGGGGTCGTAACAGGAATCTTGCGTGTCGCAAAAGCAAGTCTTTTTTCTGGGCTTAATAATCTTGGAGAAGATTCAGTTTTAGATGCAGATTATGCTGGGCATTTCGGCTTTACTGAAGATGAAGTCATAGAACTCCTTCAGGAATCTAAAATGAATCAAAATCATGAAATAGAAAAAAACATGAAATCTTGGTATAATGGCTACTCTATTGGAGGGTTGACCCTTTATAATCCTTGGTCAATTATGAACTGCTTAAATAATAAAGGCGCCTTAAAAGCTTATTGGGTAGGAACAGCGAGTACGGCTTTAATTGAACGTGCTTTAGTCCTTGATAAATTTCAAGAAGAGATGCAGATTCTTGTTGAAGAGGGAAGTATTGAGATACTGGCTGACCCTAAAATGGTGTTTGAAGATATTCAATCTTCACCGAATGCCCTTTATAATCTTTTGCTTTATTCCGGCTATGTGACAGCTGAAAAAGTAAAACAATCTCTAGATGGAATTACTTATATCTGTCGTGTTAAAATTCCTAACCGTGAGGTTAGAGGCGTGTTTATGACCTCTGTTGCTCATTGGGTCGAAAGTAAGTTTAAAACTGATTCAAGGGAGTATAGGGCTTTTGTTGGAAATTTGCTTTCAGGAGATATTTCCAAATTTTCAGAAAAACTTAAATCTTATTTAAAAGTGTCCGCAAGTTATTTTGACTCTGGGAAACATGCTGAACTTCTTTATAATGGATTTATGTGGGGCCTTTTCGCAAGTAGTTTGAATGAAGATTATTTTGTTGAAAAGGAGCGCGAGACTGGAAAAGGACGCGCTGATCTTCTGATTATCCCTAAAGAAACAGCTCCTTTTAAGATTGCATTTATTTTAGAATATAAAATTGCACGAAAAGAAGAAAACCTAAAAGATGTAGCTAAAGCAGCTTTGGATCAAATAAAAATAAAAGACTATAGCTCTAAAATTAAAGAGTACAAACATGTAGATAAAATCATGCTCATAGGGCTTGGCTTTTCTGGAAAAGACGTGGAAATTTCCTTTAACTTAGAAACATAAATGCCGTTATTTAAACTTTGATATTGGTTTTAAAGGAACCGGCTTTCCTGTTGTTGGATGTGTTTTTTTCATCTTTCTTTTAACGAGTTCTGGTTTTTTTGCGAGATAAAATTTCCCTTTTTTAATAACAAGAGTTCCTTGACTTGCCTCATTTTCTTCACCCGGGACAGTCGCAGACCAAGGCCGATGATAAACACTTTCAGTAGGGACATCCCAGGTACTATCAATGAAAGCTCCGACATAAGAGAGTTGAGTAATGTCACCACTGACAAGCATAACATTTACATCTTGATGATTTGATATAAAATCATCCATCCCTCCAAAGGGATTCGTGTCTGATGATGAGGGGCGCGCTAGAGCTTGGTCCATAGCATCTATGGCATCTTGATCAACATGGGCAAGAAAGCTTCTAATTTGTCCTCTTTCTGTTTTTCCTGAGATACCAACAGCGACACAATTAGAAATTGAGCCTGTGAATAATATCTCTCCTTTTTGAGCGATTGCGTAATAGCCTTGCTCGACGCGTGTTGCGTTCTTAAAGTCAACCTGTGTGCTTGGAATATCTTCAGGATTTTTATAATCGAAAGACTCTGTTGCAATACAAGTGTGGCGAAAAAAATCATCCGTTAAGTACAACGCAAGCGGGTTATAATAATCAGAACGAAACGCTGCGAGATTTGCAACATTAAATCTGCTGTCAACATAGGACGGGAATTTTTCACATAAGCTGGTTAATCTTAGAGAGGCTTCTTCTAAGGATCTTTGTTGACACAGCGTTGCCATTGGGAAAACATTCGGGCTATCACCACATGGTTCTAAAGAGCACATTTGTGGGCTTAAAAAAGATGCTGGTGTGGCCTTTACGGAAGGCAAAGCTGCTAAAGTCAGGACAAATGCTTTCGCAGGATTTTGAGTAACCCAATGACAAAGGTTCCATAGACCGTTTGCAACTGAAGAAGCTAAGCTTAAAGTTCTTGTATAATAATCAGAGCTCTCAGTTTTAGGGTGAATTTGGTATTGAGAAGAAATTCTTCTGCTTTCTTCTTCCATAGCGCGGGTTTCGTAAGAAATAAGAAGGAGAATTGCTGTGAGCATGGATAATAATCTATTCATCTTAATAGCCTTAAATAAAATGTTTCTCATAATGTTAGGGCGTGTCATCAATTGAGCCAAACGATAGAAGCAATCATATAAATAGCGCCTAGAAAATTTTGAGATGTCTTATCGTACCGAGTTGCAATTGCTCGATATTGTTTGAGCTTAGCAAAGAAATTCTCAATAAGATAACGTGATTTATAAAGGTCTTTGTCATAATTAAGAGGATTCAAACGATTCTTCTTGAACGGGATAACGGCCTCACATCCTTTTTCCTCAAGTTTTTGTCTCACGCGTTCGTCTGCATCATATGCTTTATCTGCTAATGCAGCATCAGCTTGCGTGAGG